>CAWUJR010000072.1:0-12152 GCA_963922375.1 uncultured Robbsia sp. | reverse complement strand
CAACGAGGAATATCGCTCGACCGCCGAGGAACTGGAAACCAGCAAGGAAGAGCTGCAGTCCATCAACGAGGAATTGATCACCGTCAACGGGGAGTTGCGCAGCAAAGTGGAAGAGACGGGCAAGATCAACGACGACTTGCAGAACCTGATCGCCTCCACTGATATCGCCACCGTATTCGTCGCCGGCGACATGACGGTCAAACGCTTTACGCCGCGCGCGTTAGCGCTGTTCAGTCTGATTCCGACGGATGTCGGCCGCTCTTTGCTGGATATCACGCACCGCCTCGAATACCCTGAACTCGTCGAAGATGTCCGCCACGCATTCGAATCTCTGCGGACAATCGAACGGGAGGTCAAAGGACCCGCCGGCACGGCGTTCGCCGCGCGCGTGCTGCCGTACCGCACGACGGACGACCGGATCGAAGGGGCGGTGCTGACCTTCGTGGATATTTCGCATTTGCGGCAGGCGGAAGCGCGCGTCAAGGAAACCGAGGCGCGAATGCGGCTGGTCGCGCAGAGCACGCGTGACTACGCGATCATTACGATGGATCCCACGGGGAAGGTACTGACGTGGAATCGCGGCGCAGGCAAGATCTTCGGCTATAGCGAAGCGGAGGCAGTCGGCGAGCCGGCATCGATGGTTTATCAGGACGAAGATCGCGAGAGCGGGGTGTTCCTCGCCGAACTGAACAAAGCCGCCGCGGTCGGGCGGGTCGAAGAGGAGCGTTGGTATATCCGCAAAGACGGATCGCTGGTCTATTGCAGCGGCGTCGTGTTGCCGCTTGAAAGCGATGATGGTCACTTTATCGGTTTTGCGAAGATCACCCGAGACGAGACTGAACGGCAGAAGCTCGACAAGTATCGTGCGCAACGGCTGAGCCGCGAAAAAGAGGTGCGCCACGCTGCTCAGGCTGCCAACCAACTGAAGGACGAGTTCCTGGCGATCATGTCGCATGAACTGAAGCACCCGTTGAACCTAATCAGCATCAATGCCGACCTCTTGTCGCGGATGCCGACGGTACGGGGGCAAGGATTGGCGGTAAGGTCGTTGGAGGCAATCGGCAGTGCGGTGATGAGTCAGGCGAAGATCATCGACGACCTGCTCGACCTGTCGCGGATGAATACCGGAAAGCTGACATTGAACCGGGTGCCGATGGACCTCGTCGGTTGCATTCGCAACATCATCACGATGGCCGACGAAGCGGCGCGAAGCAAGAGGATCGATTTGCGTTTCGCAACGGATCAATCCGTGATCAATGTACTGGGGGATCCTGTTCGGCTCGAACAGATCGTCTGGAACTTACTGAACAATGCATTCAAGTTCACACCGTCCGACGGGCAGGTCGCTATTCGCCTGACGACCGCTGCGGCCGAAGTCTGCGTGGAAGTCGAGGATTCGGGTGCCGGGGTCGAGCCGAGTTTCGTGCCTTTCCTGTTCGATATGTTCCGCCAACAAAATCCGCTCAGCACGCGGCATGACAGCGGCCTGGGCATTGGACTGGCGCTCGTCAAAGAGTTGGTCACTGCGCACGGCGGACGGGTGGCGGCACATTCGGAAGGCGTGGGCAAAGGCACATGCTTCAGCGTCTGGCTACCGTCTTATCAGGCACTCACCGATGTGGCGGCATTGGATCGTCCAAAACAGATGTCGTTGAAAGATTTACGGGTGTTACTCGTCGACGATGCCGCAGAGCCGCTAGCGGCGTTGGCGGCACTGCTGGAGTTGGAAGGGGCGCTGCCTGTCACCGCTTCCAATGCGCACGCCGCGATGGCGCTGCTGGAAGCGGAGCATTTCGATTTGCTGATCTCGGATATCGCCATGCCGGAGATGGACGGATATGAATTGATTGCCGCAGTGCGCAGTGCAGCGGCATCGCACCTGTCGCCTGCCCGCGAGCAGACGCGATTACCGGCGATCGCTTTAACCGGTTTCGGGCGCCATAGCGACGAGCAAAAGGCGCTGAGCGCCGGGTTCGACGCGCATGTCGGCAAACCCGTTTCGCTCGACCGATTGCAGCGGGTGGTCGCGGCGCTGGTGCGGCGCGATTGAAACGCGGTGGAGCATGATGAGCAGGGGCGGGCGCTCATCGTCGCGCGATGTGTCAAACTTGGTTCCGACGTAGACCTCACTGCTTCGGCAGACGTCGCGGTACGGAAGCGGAGACGACAAAGTCGTCGGTGAGCCCTTTTCCGAAGCCCGCTTCCTGGAGGTTCACGACAATCTCGGAAAGGGCGTCCTCTGGACTGATGGATAGGCTGAAGTCGATCAGTTGGCGACTCCCCCACATATCGATGGCGAACAAGTGGTCGCGACGCTCGAACAAATATTCGGCGAATGCTGTCCGGGAGCATGACGGGAGATCCGCCTCGGAGCGGGTGAGGTCGCCCCAGAAATCGATAATGACGCTCGAATGACCGCCGAGCAGGACGGCCTCGTGTGTTCTGCCTGTGGACCGTTCGAAAAATGATAATCGTATCGCTTGTGCGGCTTTTTTCATTTTGCTCGGCAAAAAATGGAAGGCCAGCGCGGCGTATTCGCCGCACATGCCCACATGCTGCTGGTCGGGTTCATATAAGACAAACAGGCTTGCCTGGGCCGCACTGTCGGCTATTTGCTTTTTAATTGGCGACAGGGTGTCCCAGTGAGCAATTTTTTGCAGTCGGCGATTGACGATCGATCTTGCTGCAAATAGACGCTCGGACTCGGAGGGCGATGTGTGCCGTGAGGCGGCTCGATTGATGCCCTTGATGTTCCATTCCTGCATCGCCGTAAAAAGATTCTTCAACGCAGCTAACAGGCCCTGACGATCGCTGAGGAAAGGGTAATGGGGCAGTAATTTTCGATAACGTGTTAAACGCTCCGTAGAAACCTGCACGTTGGTTGTCTGGTGTGAAACGGATCGCTCGACAACCCGCCATTGCTTGGTCGCACGGTTATATCGCAATACGAGCGACGTTGTATCGGACATGCCTTCGATCAGGACGTCGCCACTAAATGGATCATAAGCCTCCACCGCGTAGTAACCGTTTTTCCCTTCGATCAGCAAGCGTCCGTGAGATGCGAGCAGGAAACCCTGTGCGTCGGGGCCAGACAGGGGGCCCGACTCCTTCAGTGCTGTGACGAAAGTGTCCATGTTTTCCTCGCCGATGATCGGTGTCCGATCGACGAGTTGTTTCGTCGTTCCGGCGCGGATGTATTTTTCGCCAAACGCATAGTGGATAGGATTTTCCGAGGAAGACAACGGCGGTTCGGCGGCGGCGATGACGGGGGGCTGTTTCACACGCCAAGCACCGTGTTCGTACACGAGCGGGATGAAAGGCAAGTCGAGATGTTGCCGACTGTAAATCCATAAGTGGCCCGGTGTCGCTTCCAATACGGGATACAACTTCCGTTCTATTTGGAGGTGTTTGACGTTGTCGATCTCAATCCACTGCTGTGCTAGCCTGCCTGGCGGTCGTGGTCCTTCATATAGCGTCATCGAAATGGGCTCCCAGCGTAGTACACCCTGCGTATCGGTGTGGAGAGCGACCACTGCACCATTGATCAATGTAGGGTGCTGTGGATGAGGCGGGTCGCCCGGCGTGCCGATCTCGGACGAAGACGATACCTGTGACGATGCGCTGTCAGTGTTCTGCAGCGGCAGTGCGCAATGTCTGTGAGAAGGCGATGAGTCATCCCCGGATGCAAGGTCATTTGATACGTATTCCTGATAGTTTAATTCGAAGAAAAGCGGTTTGCCCGCATCGTTATCGTCGAGCGAAATACGCTCGATGTCTGCCTCCTGTGTTTTCCAGTGATAGAAGTCGTATTCTGTGCCGGCGGATCCGCCTGGGACGCGTGCTGCATTGACGGCAGGGTCACTGTCGATGCCACTGCTGGGGGCGACAAGCTGACGCTTTTCTTGAATGTTTATGCCAGTCTCGGAATCGCCAACCACGGCATCGGGAACGGCTCTCAGCGCGTTGAACTGCTGCGAGATGAGATTTTCAATGTGAGCCTGCAAATTGACAGGCTCGCCATCGATGCTCTTGCCGACGTCTACCATCAATCGGCACACTTCGGCACGAATCCCGTTTTTTGTTTCAAGATTCGCAGTTTCATCCAGTATCGTCGCAACCTTCGCCAGCCTCTGGCGGGCGTGTTCGGCGCGATCGTCGCGATCCGTCAGCAACGATACGAGATCGGTAAAGGGGCGATCGCATCCACGAAAGCTTTTGAGTACGCCGCTAAAGGTTGTGGGTAAAACAAAAGATCGTTCCGATTTGACCGGTTCGATGAAAACGTCGTCAGAATCGAGTATGACCGCGTGGGATGGCGCAGTGACTGCCGTAGCGCTAAAGAAAGTGTCTCGGATACTGTTGAATAAGACGCGAAGATACTTTAGTCGGCTTGGCGGGGATTCGACGCTTTCCGTGCCGTGCGAGGACGTCGAATGCTTCGCGTTGGCAATGCCGGGTCCGCTGGCAAAAGTGTGACGCACGCTGTCGATGAATTGCAAGACCAGATTCGCATACGTTGGATAGCGTGATCGCGATGTTGAGGACGTCGAAGATGTCGTTAGGCGCTTCGTCGGTAAAGAAAAATCGCTTTGCAGACTTTGCTTCAGGACACGCTCATAGGTGTCGACACGTGCTTGTGCGGAAGCGCCGGAGAAACGCGTCGCCACGAGGGATGAGGGGCGATCGAAGCTATTTGACGACGGTGCGACCGTGGTCGTGCGATCTCGTGTCACAACGTTGGAATCGATATGCATGTCACTGCTCCATAACCGCGGTGTATCTGGCAGACACGCGCGACCGCAGTGCGCTGATCGCGTCTGTTTGTGCGCTGCTTTTCATCCACCGTTGCGGCATGACAGCGGCGGCTGACCGAAAAGTACCTGGGCAAACGTTTTTCGATGGATCATAGATACGTCAGGGCGCTTCTTTTTGGCGAGGATGCGCTAACGCAGAAGTCCTGGCTACTACCTTGTCCGAAGCCCGCTTCTTTCAGATTTTTATAGATGCTCTGCAGGACGTCCTGTGGACGGCTCGTGGCGTCGATTTCGATCAACCGCTGACTACCCCACGTGTCAACGATCAGCAGATGTTCGCGATTGTCGTAAAGATATTTTTCGAATTCCGCTCGCGATCGAATAAACAAGCTTTGCGTGGCTTCATCGCCACGCTTCAAGATGTCGCCAAAAAAGGGAAGGATGATGTCGGGAGAGCTGGAAATCAGTAGCGCTTCGTGATTTCTTCCGGTGCCGGGGAATTCGCGAAAAGTGATACGCGTCGTACTGCCATCGCGTTTTTGGGCCGACGGCATCGCGTCGAAAGCAAGCCCCGCATGCTCGCCACACAGTCCCGCAGGCCGCGTGCCGATGTCGTCTTTGAAAGCGTGCAGAAGCAGTGTTTGTACCTTCGCATCGGCATACTGTTTTTGCAATGGCGAAAGGCCGTTCCAATTCTTTATTTTGTAGAGTTGCGCGCTCATCGCCGATCGCGAAAAATACAAACGATCGCGCAGTTCAGGGGGGGGCGGCGCTGCCCAAGGTTGATTGAAGCTCCCTAATTTCAGCTCGCGCAGGGTATCGAACAGGGTATTGAGCGCCATTTTCAAAGGTTTCCGGTTCTGCAAGAACACGGTCTGCGCCAATCGTCTTTTATAACTGTCGATGCTTTTGAAGCTGAGGCTTTGCGTGATGGCAAAGTTCGAAATGGCTTTCTCGATCAGATGCCAGTGTTGCAACGCATGGTGGTATCGCAATGCCTGGGTTGCGGTTTGCGCCATGCCTTCGACGCTCACCTCTCTCGTGGTTACATTGATTCGGTCGACCGGATAGAAACCTGTTTCCCCTTCGATCCACAATTTATGATCGGGTCCTTCGAGGAAGCCCTCTTCGTTAGGGCCGTTCAATCTGCCGATTTGCGATAACGGAACGGCAAGATGCTGGATGTCATCTTCGCCGATGACGGGCGTGCCATCCACCGGCAGTCGTGCGCTGCCCGAAAGCACAAATTTCTCTCCATCGTGGTACCGAATGGCGCGCTCGTCGGGCTGCAATGGCGGTTCCGGGGGGGCGATGTCGGGTCCGGGCTGAACGCGCCACGTTTGACCATCGGATACGAGTGGAAGCATTGGGAGCTTGCTATTGCGCTGGCTGTAGATCCACAGTTGACCGGGCAGCGTTTCCCTTATCGGATAAAGACGATTGTCGATCCTAATGTGCTTGATTCCATTCACTTCGACCCATTGTCCGGTTTCAATCGCCGGCGCCGGCGGTCCTTCATAGAGCGTCAACGGCAGGGAACGCCAGTGAGGTTGTCCGTTTTCGTCTCTGTCGGGTATCAGTATGCTGCCGTCGATCGAGACGGTGTCTCTGGGAAGAAGCGATGGTGGCGGAGCAGCGTCCTCGAACCAACGAAAAAGGGGCGGGGGGGCGTTGTTCGTGGCATCACTGCCGATCAGTCGTGCAACGAGTGCGTCATTTGCATCGGGTCTGGCCGTTCTCGCCTCGCTGTCGTTCCATTCAAAAAATAAAGGTTCGCCGTTGATGCTGTCGTCAACAGCGATACGATCGATGTCGGCTTCCTGACTTCTCCAATGCAGGTAGTCGTAGTGCATGTTGCCGTCGTGCGGTTTTTGGTGGGCGCGTGCCCTGAGCTCAGAGGTCGGATCCTGTTCGTCGTGCTTGTCCTGCGTTTCCTGTGGCAACGCTGCTAATGCGCCGGTGGGATCGAGCGCCAGCGATGCGCCCGAGCCTGCGCCGACCCCAACCCCTGCATTGGCAGCTGCCCCTGCGTCGACCAGACTATCGAGTGTCGCAACAGGCAGGATCGACGGCGTGTCTGGCGTGATCACGAGTCCTGCCGCGGCGACATCGATGGCTCCGCTTCCCAGTATTTGCTTGTACAGCAACGGAGACGCGAGGGCCGTCGCCCCCCCCACTACCGTTGCACCCACTGAAGCGCGTACAACAGCCGGAGATTTTTCGACCGAATCGCTCTTGACGGTCACAGCGAGCGAGGTGCGATGCGGAATGATTGTGGCCGGTGTATCCACGTTCTCACGAGGAGTCGGCCGCGGGGGGGAAGAAGTCGCGTTGCTGCTTTCGTCTTCGTCCCTGTCGGAGGATGTGACGTCGGTTGTGTCGCTCGGCTGCTTGTCATCCCGTGCGTAAGCGACACGCAATATGGCATTGACGACGGCTTGTGGATGCTTGCTGTCGACGTTTTCCCCCATCTTGACGAACAAGTCACATAGCTTGGCGCGCTGCGCATCGTCGCGCATGTTTTCGAAGCGCGTATCCAGGCGGTCCGCGGCCATGAAGAGCTGTTTTCTGACGTCTGGCGTCGTCCCGCTGTCTTCGATGAGCGCCATGATCACATCGGAAAACGAGCGGTCACATCGGCGGAATTTTTTAAGGATGCCGCTCAATGTGAAGGGAAGCGGCGATGGCGAGGCCGGATGGGTCGCGTCGCGCGCTTCGAGCGCGACGATCGCAGCGTCGTGCGTCTCATTCAAATGCGCTGGCGCGGCGGCGCTTTTATGGGTTTCGAAGAAGGTTTGTACGCTTTCGATAAATCGCGTGACGAGCATGCCGAAGGGCCCTCGAGGCGACTGTGCATCGGGTCTCGGCGCGAGGCGGGTCGCATTGGCGCCGGATTCGTCGGTCAGGCCGAAATCTGGGCTTAGGCTGCGCTCCAGTAGGCGTTGGTAGGCATCGAGCCGCGCGAGGGCGCGCGCCCCGGAAAAATGCGCCGGTAAGGTCGAGCGCGGGGTGGTCAGCTCGGTGGTCAGCTCGATGGTCAGTGAGGCGGTTGGTGAGGAGGGAGGCGGTGGGGGGGTGGTCGGCGCGGGGGAAGGGATGCTGGTGTGGGTGCTGAGAAACATCGTGCGTCTCCGACAGGGAATCGCATCGGACGACGAGGGCAGGCAAAGGTATGGGACTTGTCCGATGGCAGAGACAGTGTGCTATTCGAGACGCGGCGTCATTGCTATAAATCGCCGACCTGAGTGTCCAGCGGTGTCGCTTGGGCTGCGCTGCGGAACGGCCATCCGGCGATGACGGAACCGTTACTGGCTTCTTCATTGAAACAAACAAAAAAGGCCAACCTCTTTCGAGGTTGGCCTTTTTGCGGAACGACTTCGTTTTGCGAAAATAAGACCGCGACGAAACGTTCCTGAATCTTGGTGCCCGGGGCCGGAATCGAACCGGCACGCCTTGCGGCGGGGGATTTTGAGTCCCCTGCGTCTACCAATTTCACCACCCGGGCGGTAACGCGTTTTACGACTTTTTTTACGCTGCAACGCCGCACGGTTGACACCGCTTCTGCACTACAACAACTGTCGCTTGGCGACGAGAAGCGCGATTATGTCGGAATTTCTTGCCGTCGGCAAGCCCGTCACGCAATATTTTTGCCCAACTGACCCGCGAACCTAGAGTTCGTAATGTTCCGAGCCGCCGCGCAACGCCTGATCCAGCAACTTCCGATCCGTTTCCGGCGACAGAATTTCGACTAGTGCATAGATGTAACTACGCAAATACGCACCGTGCTTCAATGCGATGCGGGTGACATTGCTGCCGAACAGATGGCCGACCGGGATCGCTCGCAGCATTTTGTCGCGATCGGCGTTGTACGCCATATCGGACATGATGCCGACCCCCAGGCCCAATTCGACATAGGTCTTGATCACATCCGAATCGATAGCTTCCAGCACGATGTCCGGCTTCAACCCGCGTCGCTCGAACGCTTTGTCGATCTTCGTGCGACCGGCGAAGGCCGAGCCGTAAGTGATCAACGGATAGTGCGCCAGATCGTCCAGCGAAATGTCTTTCTTGTCGGCCAGCGGGTGGTCGTGCGTCACCACGGCGACGTGCAGCCATTGAAAGCACGGCAACGACGTCAATTCCGGGTAGTCGGCAATCGCTTCGGTTGCCACTGCGATGTCTGCTTGATCGCGTAAAACCATTTCCGCTACCTGGGTTGGATTTCCCTGTAGGATCGATAAATGGACTTTCGGATAGCGTTTTCGAAATTCGGCCACCGCCGCCGGAAGCGCGTATCGTGCCTGGGTGTGGGTGGCCGCAATCGTCAGATTGCCTTGATCCTGTGCGGCGAATTCGCTGCCGACACGCTTCAGGCTTTCGACCTCCTGCAAGATGCGTTCGACCGACGCCAGGATTAAGCGCCCCGGCTCCGTGAGCGAGCGCACACGCTTGCCGTGACGCCGAAAGATCTCGACGCCGAGTTCTTCCTCGAGTTCGATGATCGCCTTCGACACGCCGGGCTGAGAAGTGTAGAGCGCTTTGGCTGCCTCGGTGAGGTTGAAATTCTGCCTGACCGCCTCACGAACGAAGCGAAATTGGTGCAAATTCATCTTTTGAAATCCATGTCGAATCGTCGAATCCGCAGCAAAGCGGCGTCCGGTGCCAATGAAGCGACGCCAAATGGGGTGAAACGCGACATACGCGATATGCACAACATACGCGGTGCCGGGTACACACACGAATCGGCTGCGCCGGATACTATACGCATCCCGCTACGTCATTCGCATCGGCACCCGTGTGCTGCAAGCGCATGCCGTGGCGGCTTGACGACGACTGCCAACGTTTTTGCCAGAGGGCCTTTCATAACCGCCGGGTATAACGTAACTATTTTTTAGTCGTTTGAAATATAAGCCGAGTTTATTACGATTTACAGTTGGTTTCCATTCAGCTTGATGCTGGCCGTTGCTCGCAGGACGAAAGTCTCTTTTTTGGGACAGGGTTTGCGGCAGGGGACACGCGAGAGAGCGGGAGACAACCGGCGCCGGCTCGCTCCGTGCTGCCGGAAATCATAGCGAGTTCCCCCTATGTACCGATACGACCAGTACGACCAGCAAATCGTCGACGAGCGCGTCGTTCAATTCCGTGATCAAGTGCGACGCCGCGTCTCGGGCGCGCTGGACGAGGAAGAGTTCAAGCCGCTGCGCCTGCAAAACGGTCTCTATATGCAACGGCATGCTTACATGCTGCGTGTGGCGATCCCCTACGGCAATCTGAGCAGCCGACAGATGCGGATGCTGGCGCATATCGCGCGCGAGCACGACCGCGGCTATGGCCATTTCTCCACGCGTACCAATATCCAGTACAACTGGATCGAGCTGGAAGAAACCCCGGAAATCCTGGAAAAGCTCGCGTCGGTGGAAATGCACGGCATCCAGACGTCGGGTAACTGTATCCGGAATATCTCGACCGACCAGTTCGCGGGCGTTGCGCCTGATGAGTATGTCGACCCGCGCCCGTATTGCGAAATCCTGCGCCAATGGTCGACATTCCATCCGGAATTCGCGTGGTTGCCGCGCAAATTCAAGATCGCGATCAGCGGCTCGGAAACGGATCGTGCCGCGACGCAATTGCACGATATCGGCATCTATCTGTCTCGCTCCGAAAGCGGCGAGGTGGTCGCGAGTGTGCTCGCGGGCGGCGGGATGGGGCGTACGCCGATCCTGGGCGCGATCATCAAAAAGGATCTGCCTTGGCAGCATCTGGCGTCGTATTGCGAAGCGGTCCTGCGTGTGTATAACCGCTACGGCCGTCGCGACAATATCTACAAGGCGCGAATCAAGATCCTGGTGAAGGCGTTGGGTGCAGAGCAATTCGCCGAGCAGGTCGAAGCGGAATGGGCGCATCTGAAAGACGGTCCGGCGACGATCACTGAATCGGAAATGGCGCGGGTCGCGTCGTTCTTCACCGCGCCGGCATACGAATCGTTGCCGGCGACCGATGCGGCTTACGAGCAGCATCTGCTCGACGACCGCGCGTTCGCACGTTGGGTCGAGCGCAATGTCCGCGCGCACAAGCAGCCGGGTTATGCGAGCGTCACGCTGTCGCTGAAGCCCCACAATGCGCCCCCGGGCGATGCGACCGACGCGCAGATGGAAGCGGTGGCCGACTGGGCCGATCGTTTCAGCTTCGGCGAAATCCGCGTCACGCATGAGCAGAATTTGGTACTGGCCGATGTGCGCCGGTCCGATCTGTTCGCGTTGTGGCAGTTGGCGCGCGAGCAGCATTTCGCGACGCCGAATATCGGCCTGCTGACAGACATCATTGCCTGCCCGGGGGGCGATTTCTGTTCGCTGGCGAATGCGAAGTCGATTCCGATCGCCGAAGCGATCCAGCGCCGTTTCGACGATTTGGACTATGTGTACGATCTGGGCGAGATGTCATTGAACATCTCGGGCTGCATCAATTCCTGCGGCCATCACCATATCGGCAACATCGGCATTCTGGGCGTCGATAAGGACGGCTCGGAGTGGTACCAGGTGTCACTAGGCGGTGAGCAGGGCAATGCGTCGGCGATCGGCCGCGTGATCGGCCGCGCGTTTGCGGCGGATGAGGTGCCCGATGTGATCAGTCACATCATCGACACGTTCGTCGAGCATCGCATCGAGGGCGAACGGTTCGCTGAAACCTACACGCGTATCGGCGTCGCGCCGTTCAAGGCGCGCGTATATGAGCCCCAGCAACAGCCGCAGGCGCAACGGTAAGGAACCCGGATATGACACGGATCATTAAAAATCGCGAAGTGGTCGAGGACGACTGGATCGTGATCTCGGCCGATGCCGACGGCGGGTTGCCGCTGCCGGATGCGCTGCCCTCGGGCAAAGTCATCGTGCCGCTGCTCTATTGGAAGACCGCGCGCGATGTGTTGATCGCGACGCGCGACAAGGCGCAGCTCGCGATCTGGCTGGCACCGGACGATGAGCCGGCCGACGTCGTGCCGGACTTCGACGCGGTCACGCTGCTCGCGGTGCAGTTTCCGGTGTTTCGCGACGGACGCGGGATCAGCCTCGCGCGTTTGCTGCGTGAACGCTACGGCTGGAAAGGCGAGATTCGGGCGATCGGCGACGTGCTGCGCGACCAGATCGGTTATATGTCGCGTTGCGGTATCGATGCGTTCGCGGTGCGAGCGGACAAGGATATCCACGATGCGTTGAAGGCGTTCGACGAGCTGACGATCCACTATCAAGGTGCGGTCGACGATCCGCGCCCGCTGTTCCGTCGCGTGGTGCGAACCGCTGACGCCGGTAGCGTATCGTGAGCGCGAACGTGGATCGCTTGGCCGATGCCGATGGCGTGAGCGAACCGGCGCAGTCGGTTGCCGCATCGCTGCCTGCATCGTCG
>CAWUJR010000071.1:0-12248 GCA_963922375.1 uncultured Robbsia sp. | reverse complement strand
CGCCTGCGCCTGCGCCGCGTCGAGCATCACGGATACGATGCATCGGCAGCACTGCTGCCGCCGTCGATGGGCAGACTGACGCCGTGGATAAAGCTCGCGTCGTCGCTTGCCAGAAACGCAATCGCGGCGGCCACTTCGTCCGGTTCGCCGTGACGGCCTAACGGGATAGGACAGTGAGGGCGTCGGTCCGTACTTCGGTCCGCACTTCGATCGATATCTCGACGCAGCGGCTGACCGGCATCTTTGCTCAGCGGTGGGGGCGCCGATGTGAACACGAGACTCGGGCAGACCGCATTCACGCGTACCCCTTGTGCACCATGCCCGAGCGCCATCGCACGCGTCAGTTGCACGACCGCGTCTTTCGCCGCGCGCGTATGCGCCACATCGCAATCGCCGGCCAAGCCGTAAACCGACGCATTATTGACGATGCAGCCGCGATGCTCGATCAGTAACGGCAGTGCCAGCGTCATGCAGTTCGTCACGCCGTCGAGGTTCGGACCACCCGAGAAACACCCCGTATCGCTGCCCTCTTCCATCGCCCGATCGGGAAGGCGGATATCCGTATTGTTCACGAGCACGTCCAAACGATTGAAACAAGCAATGCAGACGTCCAGTGCAGTTTGCATCGCATCGCCATCGGCCACATCGGTTTCCACGACCAGCACGCGATCGGCAGGCAGACCGCGTGCAACGTCGTCAAGCATCGCGCGCGGTCGACCGGCCAGCACGACGCTCGCGCCCTCCGCGACAAAACGACGTGCGGTGGCCGCACCGATACCGGTGCCCGCGCCGGCGATCAGTACGACCCGATCGCGAAAACGCTGCCCAGCCGCTTCGAGAACATCATAGATGCGACGCGACGCCGGGTCGGCCACATCGCGTAATGGGGAAAAACTGTCCTGACGCTGCGTCATTCGGGGCTCTCCATCGTGCAAAACTAAAAGGGGACTCGTGCGTGTGGGCCGAGCGTTCCAATGCGATCGACATGCACTGCCACATCAACCCGATCCCGCCTGCTCGCAATCTGCAAGCGATGCACCATTCTCTTTATCGAGCCGTCGCCTGATATCGTCGAAGGTCTCGAACGGCGTATGGCGAATGCCTCGTTCGCGGCAATACGCAGCCAACTCGCCTTTTGCAAACACGGTGTCGGCGACCTTGACCGCTTCGCGATCCGAATAACCGTCGCCGATGAACACCACGCGTTCGCCCGCCGCCTGCGCGCGCTTGACCACCGATGCCTTCGATGTCGCGCAGCGGGGAAACGCCGGATCCCACCACGGCGATAGCAACGTCCACCCGGTCGGCTTGGTTTCATTCGGTCGAACATCGTTCGCCCGGATCGGAATATCGATATAGCCGTGGCGTCGCATGATGCGCCAGATGAACGACGCAATGCCGTCACTGACGATTTCGATCGGCACGCCGTTGTCGACCGTCCAACGATAGAAACGCTCGAAACCGGGATCCAGCGTCACCTCGTTCAACAGCAACGACAGCGCATCTTCGTTTCGCGGCAACAGCGCCAGCTGGCTCGCAAGGCAGGTCCTGGTATCGATCTCCCCGAGACGCCACGCTCTTTCCACGCTTTGCCAGTCCGGCGACGCACACTGTTCGAGCAGCATGCGCAACATATCCTGCGTGGCGATCGTTCCGTCGAAATCGGATAACACAATCATCGTTGTAGCTCCGGAATCAAAAGAGTGCGTGTGCCGGCCAACGGCATGCCGTGCAGCAACGCGTCAGGCAATGCATCGAAGCCGATCGTCCTGCCGATCAGCGTCGCGAAAAAATCCTGATGGTCAGTCACGAACCGCACCGCCTCGGCAAAGCGACTTGCGCTGCAACCGGCCATCGATGCCATCACCGTCAGTTCGCGACGAAAAAGTTCGTGTGGCGTCACCGCGAAAGGTGCATCCGGCGCAGGCACACCGTAGACCATCAGCACGCCGCCACGTCGAAGCGCACGGCACGCTGTGCGGCTCGCCGCCGACTGCCCGGTGCATTCGATGGCGACATGAAAGCGTTCCTCGCCCACCGCGCAGGACGGATCGATCGTGGTGATGCCGGGATACGCGTCTGCCCATCGAAGCGCCTGTGGTTGCGCATCGAAGATCGATAACGACCAGTCGGGCTGCAACCGGTGCAACGCAAACGCAAGCAGCTTCCCGGATACCCCGGATCCGACGATCAACACCTGCGGCAAGGTTTGATGCAGCGCGCATACCGTTCGCAGTCGATCGACCGCATGCAGCGCGCATGCCATCGGCTCGATCAACGTCCCGACCCGAGGATCGGTGCAATCGATCGCGACCAGATGGTCGGCCGGTGCCCGCACATGGGTCGCAAATCCGCCATGCTCGTTCACGCCAAGTTCACGCATGCGACGGCAGTGACTGGTCTTGCCTTCATGGCAATAGTCGCATTCGCCACAACAGATTTCGTTGTTCAGCGCGTGGAAGCGCCCTTGCTCGTCGACGCATACCACCTCATGACCCAGCACCACGTGGACGCGTGCCGGATGCCGTGCAAGATCCGAATCCGTTCGGCAGAGTCCCGCTGCATGCACCTGCCATTGCGGCCAGCCCGGTTCGCAGCGCGCGGACCCGCCGTCATCGGTTTCGGCACAGGGATCGCGATCGATATCGGCGTGGGCATCCTCTCCGATCAAACGGAAGGATCCCGCACCGGTCAGTAATAAGGCGGTCATCCTATCGCTCCCAACGGCTGATTCAAGCGGTCAGCCACGCACTCGGCCAGGCGATCGATCACCATGCCCAGCACCGCGACCGTACGATCGATGTCGTCTTCGGACAGATCCAGCCAGGGTGCGAATTTCAACGCGTCGTTCCAATAGCCACCGCTGTTGAGCACCATCCGCAGCGCCCGCCCTTCGTACAGGTAGTCTTCGTCCTGCGCCAGCGTGACGGCGATTTTGCCGGCATCGTGTAACGGTTTGCCGTCGGCATCGGCAAAACTCATATTGAATAGCATGCCTAATCCATCGACATGATGAACGAACGCATGCTTGCGCTGTATGCGCTTCAGGCCCTCAAGGAAACGGTGGGATTTGGGCGGCAGGGTCCGCTCGTAGTCCTGCGCCATCACGTAGCGCCAGGCGGCCAACGCGGCGGCCGTTCCCAACGAGTGATTCGCAAAGTTACTGTGTGCGTGCCCCGGCGTGATCACATCGGGGGAAATCAGCGCGTCGCGCGCCCACATCAGGCTAAGAGGACTCAAGCCATTGGTCAACGATTTACTCATCGTGATGATGTCCGGGACCAGATCGAAGTGCTCGAATGCGAACAGCTTCCCCGTGCGGAACATGCCAACCTGGATCTCGTCTGCGACGATCAGAATGCCACGCTCGCGCATGTGAGGCACGAACTGCGCATAGAAGTCCCGCGGCGGTATGGTGTAGCCGCGTCCCTGGCACATCTCCAGCATCACCGCACCGATCCCGGCACTGTCGTCGCTGCATATGCCATAAAAATCCGACTCCAGCGAGCGCCGGATCATCTTGCCGCAATAAGTTGCACAGTCCTCAGGGATCTTGTCGTAATAGCACTGAGCGCAATGGGCGAACGGATACATGATCGCGCGATTCGGGAATTCGCCATAATACTGGCGGTACCGACGACTACTCGATATTCCGCTCACCTCGAGCGAGCGCCCGTGGTAACCGCCCATCATCGCCGCGACCCGGCTGCAACCGGTGTGTCGACGAACGATCTTCAGCGCATCCTCGACGACCAGCGTGCCACTGACATTGAACGACACCCGCCCTTTCATTCCGGTGCGTGCTTCGATCGCCTCGCACACCGCCTCGGCCAACTCGAGCTTCTCCTGATGGAGAAAGTCGCCACTGACTTGCGGCAGTCGATGCAACTGATCCATGACCGCCGATTCGATCGCCGGATTGCGATAGCCGAAATTGCAGCTTGAATGCCACATCTGGCTATCGATATAGGTGTGCCCTTCGGCATCGAAGATCAAGTCTTTCTCACAACGTTCGGCGACGATTGGCCGGGACTGGTAGTGCACGGTATCGCCCCAAGACAGATAGTCTCGATCCATGCGACGCAATCGTTCGACAGGATGCTCCAGCGAGACTTTAGTTGACTTACCCTGCATCACTGTATGCACCTTCATTTATCATTAATTCGTTTTCCTACTTATATCATCCGTCGTTTCTTTGTTTTTTTCAACCCGAATGTTTTTATAAGATATATAGAAAACCAATACTATTTCTGCATGCGGTTTTTCCACACGGTTATTCCGGCCTTGCTCGGTATTCCGGAAAACGCACTCCTGTGCGCGACGCGTTTTGTGACATTTTCGTTTTATATGATGTCCGATGCACCGGCCCATCATCAGGGACAAATAATGATGCATGTGTGCAAGCCGAATAGGCTCTTCGCCTGTAACGTCGCACAAGCATCCGGGATCGCGCGTCTGTGCTGCGACAGTCCGCTGCCCGCTATACAGGAGTAAAAGAGTATGAATCCGATTGACCGACCACTGACATCGCGCTCAGCCTCACCGCGGCAGTCAGCGCCCGTTCCCTCGCCGTCATCGCACGCTCGTCAACGCGCGGGCCCGGCCTCGATGTTCCGATCCGCAGGCAATATGATTCGCAGCGCCCCCACCAGAATGCGCCAAGCCGCGGCTTTGACGATGGAGCGGATAGAAACGGCAAGGATGTTGTCCGAAGAAAACCAACTTCCCCGGTCGAACTACTCGGGAAGACGGCTGGCTGCCCCTCCCCTTTTCATCGAGGCGCCGTCAGGAAATATTATGCATTCCTGTCTATATGCGTCTCATGCTGAAAACGATTTTCTGCCACCCGCGTCGCTGCCGGTATTCACTGCCGATGTCAATGGCTATGCGGTGCCTGTCCAATTCAATGTGGACAAGCATCGGTGGCAGACCATTCGCACCGGTCAAAAGATACCAACGGACCATAGGGCGACGGTCATGCTTGAATTACCACCGCTTCCCGAGCTGCCACGTCAGGTGACACCGATCCCGAAGATACTGCACAGCATCTGGGTCGGCGGACGAATACCGGATCATCTGCTCAATAATTTGGTCGCCAATCGACAGAAACTTCCCCAGGATTACAAGGTCGTGCTCCATCTGGACGTGGCGCCCGACTACTTTGCACGACTCGTACCCGTTCTTGCGCAGAAAAAAATTCATGCCGTCGATATCCGGAAGGAACCCTTGTTCGCCCAATCGGACATTACGGATTTCAATACGCACTATGAAAAACTCAAAGACATTGGGATCTGGGCAGCAAACAGCGATCTGGTACGGTTCCCGATCCTCACTGCATACGGTGGCATCTATATGGATCTCGACGATAAGATTTCGGTCCCGTGCGATCGGCTCGATCTGGCCGCAACGGACGCTATCTTGCTAGGACTATCGACGGCAGAAATGCATGGGGAAAAGACGAATGGCATGCTCAACAACACGCCGATTGCGGCCACGAAAAACAGTCGTATCTGCAAAGCCATATCGACCGAGATTGCCGCTCGTCTTTCCGCAGATATTGCGCTATTGGCAGAAGAATGCCCGGAAGAAGAACGCCGGCGGCGTCTATTCCAGCTGACCGGACCGTTCGCGATGGACACAGTGATCCGAGAATGGATGCCGGAAGTGCGCCAGTTTGCAACCTATCAACATGAAAATGAACACAGTGCGATGATCAAAAATATGTTCTCGCCTGATTACCACACCTGCCTTGAACAGCGCTTCAACTTCTTTTTTCCGTTCAACAAGGGCGTGGAGCCGGGCAGTGAAGGCAGTTGGCGCGCTCCTCGCACTCGGACCTGAGCGGCGATCTTACTGCAGCGGCTCTTTCGCAGCGTCGGGAATCGACAACGCCACCACCTGAATGCCTTCATCGGCCAGCTCGGCCACCTGATCTGCACTGGCAACACCACGAATCGCCCGCTCGGGCGCTTCTTGATAGTGGATCTTGCGCGCCTCTTCGGCGAAAGCATCGCCGACATTCTCGGTGTCGCGAATCACCTGCCGGACGCGCTTGAGCCATTCGCCCTGCAGTTTCTCGGCAAGTGCCGCCTCCGGGGTCAGATCGCGAGGCTGATACCGGGTACGCGACGTTGCGACAGTCGCGGCCGCCGATGTCTCGGCATCCTCGGGCGTGTTCCGAAGCGCCACGCGCGGGGCCGGTGCGCGATCCGCCCGACTCTCGCGCGATGCCGACAGATTCAGATGCGGTGCGGACGGCAAACGCGTGACCTTCGATACACCGCACATCGGACAGGACACCAGCCCCCGCCCAAGCTGATTCTCAAACGCCTCTCCCGACGCGAACCACCCTTCAAAGCGATGATCGTGCGCGCATCGCAGATCGAAAACTCTCATGCTGCTTGCCTTTGCCCAGCCTGCCCGGGACGTTCCCTGCAGACATCCGTATCGTTCAATAAAAAATCAGCGCTGCGCCCATTCGCCCGACAGATATTTCTCGAGCCAGAACGTGCCGATAATCGTCTTCACATCGCTGATCGCCCCGCTTTTGACCGCTTGCAACAGCGTAGCCGGCGTGACGATCTCCAGATCCAGAAACTCCCCCTCGTCCAAACGGCGCTCGCCTTTCGTCAATCCCTTCGCCAGATACAAGTCGATAAACTCGGTCGAATAGGAGATCACCGGATGAATACGCGTGATAAAAATGAACTCACGCGCGGCATATCCGGTTTCTTCCAATAGTTCCCGACGTCCGCACGCGAGCGACGATTCGCCAGCGTCAAGCTTGCCTGCCGGGAATTCGGTGACGACCTGGCCGATCGGATAGCGAAACTGTCGCTCGACCAGCACCGTACCATCGTCAAAAAGCGGCAGGATCATCACCGCGCCCGGATGCTCGACATATTCACGCGTGGCCTGCTTACCGTCGGGTAAACGCACCACGTCGCGTTTAAGTGTCAAAAAGTTGCCATCGTGCAACGTCTCCCCACTGATCTTGACCTCGGCCAGATGCGCGTCGTCGCCGCCAGGCCGGTCGCTCAGCTTGTCGGCGTCTGCGGAGGATGCCATGGTCGCGGGGGGAACGGCACGGCGGGAAGTCATATCGGTCATTCGACGAGGTCTCTCAATGGAAAAAGCGCCGGCGTCGCGGCCTGGGGCACTGCAACGTCGGCGCATCGCCGGATCGGATTAGGGAAAAGCACCGGTCACCTGGTGTCCTGGCCCCGGATGGTGGTGCAGGCTGGCTCGGTGAACGGTCATGTCATCGCGCTCGCGCCGATGTCACCTATTCAGCCATTCAGCGGTATTTGACCAGATAGCGTGCGGTGAACCCGGGGAAGGCAAACACGATAAACAGACTAAAGGTGACCGCGTAAAACTGCCAGCCCTGCTGAAAGGCATTCCCCGCGCGCGCTTCGAGCAAATGACCCAATGCGCCGACGATGAAATACGCGACCACCAGCTCGCCCAGACGAATCCAGCCACTTTTCTTCCGGCCGATCGGAATCAACGCCAATAAACGCTGATTCGCGAAAGGCAGATTTGCAAATACCACCGCGAACAGCACGATGAACCACCCTGCAGCAGACATCCCTACCCCCCAAATACGCGATGCATCGCCTGTTCGCACAGGTTCAACAGCGGCCCCGGCATGATGCCGAACAGCAAAATCGCGACGCCATTCACCGTCAACACGGTCCGCGCCAGCCCGTTCGCTTCCACCGGCGTCTCGTCCAGCGGCGCGTCAAAGTACATCAGCTTGACGATCCGCAGATAATAGAACGCACCAACCAGCGAAGCGAGGACCGCTAACACGGACAACCAGACGAATCCGGCGTTGACCACGGTGCTCAAGACCGAGAGTTTCGCATAAAACCCGGCCGTCGGCGGAATACCCGCGAGGGAGAACATCAGTACCAGCATGATGAAAGCGGTCCACGGACTACGTTGGTTGAGCCCTTTCAGGTCTTCCAGTTGGTCTGCTTCCACGCCTTTACGCGAGATGATCAGCAATACACCGAACGCCGCGAGCGTGGTCAGCAGGTAGATCACGCTATAGAACATTGCCGACGCATAAGCGCTGCCGGCATTGTCGGCATTATTGTTGAAAACGCCACCAATCAGGCCCAACAGCACGAACCCTTGGTTCGAGATGGCGGAATACGCGAGCAGCCGCTTGATATTCGTTTGCACCAGGCCCATCAAATTCCCGACGATCAGCGACAGCGCCGCCACGATCACCAGCATCTGCTGCCAATCCACGGCGAGTGGCAGCATCCCGTCGACCAGGAAACGGAAACCGAAGGCGAAGGCCGCGACTTTCGGTCCGGCACCCACCAACAGTGTCATCGCGGTCGGCGACCCCTGATACACGTCGGGCACCCACATATGGAAAGGTGCCGCACCGAGCTTGAACGTGACGCCGACGACGATGAAGACAATGCCGAACAGCAGCACGGCGTTATTGACTCGACCCGATTGCAGCACGTGGTAGATATCGGTCAGATCGAGCGAGCCGGTCGCCCCGTACATCATCGAGATACCGTACAGCGTGAACCCGGAGGCCAGCGCACCCAGTACGTAGTACTTCATCGCCGCTTCGCTCGATGTCGCATCGTCGCGACGCAACGCAATCAACGCATACAACGAGAGCGACATCATTTCGAGACCGAGATACAAGGTCAGCATATTGCTGCCGCTGATCATCACCAACTGCCCCAGCAACGAGAACATGCCCAGCATGTAGATGTTCCCGTTGGACAGCCCTCGATCCACGACATAGTGCCGCGAATAGATCAAGGTGACCGCAAAACCCAGGCTGACGAACGCTTTGAGCGTGCTGGCCATTTGGTCGACAATATACATATTGCCGAAGAAGTGCATCGCAGTCGGATTGCCGGCCAAGACCGCGAACCAGACCGCCGCGGCCAGCGACGAAAACAGCGCGATCAGGTAAGTGACCTTGCGGCCCGCTTCGGTCGTGGCAAACGCGTCGTTCAACACCGTGAGCAAAGCAGCGGCAAGCAGGAGCGCTTCCGGCAGCAAGACAGTCATATTCGCATTTTGCATAGGTTCTCTTCGCTTCTTATCTCTCGGCGTCCAGCGCTAGCGTTCATTTTGCTCAGACCTAGCGCTTGGACTGGCCGACGTGGGCGAGCAAGCTCGCCACAGATTCGTGCATCGTGTCGGTAAAGGGTTTCGGATAAAGACCCATGAACAGCACCAGCAGTGCCATCACAGTCAACATGAAGCATTCACGCGCATTGATATCCTTCAGCTTGGCGACCTGATCATTGACCACCTCACCGAAGTACACCCGCTTGTACATCCACAACGAATACGCCGCGCCAAGAATCAACGTGGTGGCCGCGAGCAGACCGATCCAGAAGTTGAACTGTACCGACGCCAAAATCACCATAAATTCGCCGACGAAACCGGAGGTTCCCGGCAAGCCGACATTCGCCATCACGAAAAACAGCGCAAATGCCGCAAACCGGGGCATCCGGTTGACCACCCCGCCATACGCCGCGATGTCACGCGTATGCATCCGGTCGTACAACACGCCGATGGCGAGAAACATCGCGCCGGACACAAAACCGTGCGACACCATCTGTACGACCGCGCCCTCCAGCCCCAGCTGATTGAACAGGAAGAAGCCCAGCGTCACGAAACCCATGTGCGCGATCGACGAATACGCGACCAGCTTCTTCATATCCGTCTGCACCAGCGCGACCACGCCGACATAGATCACCGCCACCAGCGACAGGGTAATCATCACCGGCGCAAACATATGCGATGCATCCGGCGTGATCGGCAGCGAGAACCGCAGGAAGCCATAGCCGCCGAGCTTCAGCATGATCGCTGCCAACACCACCGAGCCACCGGTCGGCGCTTCCACGTGCGCGTCGGGCAACCAGGTGTGCACCGGCCACATCGGCACCTTCACAGCAAACGCGAAGAAGAACGCGATGAACAGCATGATCTGCTTGGTCAGGTCGAGCGGCATATGCTGCCACGCGGCGATTTCGAACGTGTGCGACTCGCGGTACAGATAAATCAGTGCGATCAACATCAGCAGCGAACCGGCCAATGTGTACAGAAAAAACTTGAACGCCGCATACACGCGATTCGGGCCGCCCCAGACGCCGATGATCAGATACATCGGGATCAGCGTGGCTTCGAAGAACACGTAAAACAGCAGACCGTCCGCCGCTGAGAACACGCCGATCATCAGACCGGACAGGATCATGAAGGCCGCCAGATACTGCGGCACCCGAACGGTGATCACCCGCCACGCGGAGATGACGACAATCAGCGTGATAAAGGCGGTCAACACGACGAACCACATCGAGAGCCCGTCCACGCCGAGGTAATACTCGACGTTGTAACGATGAATCCAATCGATGCGCTCGACGAACTGCAATGCGCTACTCGCGTTGTCGAAGCCGCCGATCAACGGCAACGTCACCAGCAAACCTAAAATCGACCCAGCCAGCGCAAGCCGGCGCGCGACCATCGGGTCACGATTAGAGCCTACAACCAACACAACAATCCCTGTGGCGATCGGAATCCAGATCGCCAGACTCAACAGCGGCAATGATTGCATGGTCCGGCTCCTCGCTCAGTTTCCGCTCATCGTGACGAACAAGGTCAACAGCGCCAGTACCCCCAGAATCATTGCAAATGCATAGTGATAGACATAACCGGTCTGCAACGGGCGCAACGCGCGCGCTAACCAGCGCATCGCATTCGCACTGCCATCCACGGCCCCATCGATGACCGTCTGGTCACCCTCTTTCCACAAGCTTCGACCGATTGCAACCAGACCACGCGCAAAGACGACATCATTGAACTTGTCGAAGTAATACTTGTTGTCCAGCAGCGTGTAGATGCCGGAGAAGCGCTGCTTGATCGCCGCCGGGATCGCCGGATTCTTCAGATAGAACCACCAAGCGACGATCACCCCGGCCAACGCCAGCCAGACCGGCAACCCCGCCAGCGAATGCACGGTCATCGCGACCCAGCCATGGAAATCCTGACCCATGTCGGCCAGACCGGCGTGGTTGCTGCCGATGAAGATCACGCGGTCGAATGCGACGCCGTGGCTGAAGAAATCGCCATACAGCAGCGGCGAGATCGCGATCGCACCGATGATCACCGACGGAATCGCCAACAGGATCAGCGGTACGGTCACCACCCATGACGATTCGCGCGGCGGTGCATCGCCATGATCATGACCGGCATGCGCGCCGTCGCTGCCATGGGCATCGTGCGCACCGTCCGCGCCATGCGCATCATGGGCGCCATCCTGCTTGCCATGAACGGTCGCTTCGGCGCCATGCTGTTGATGCGGGCGACGGAAACGCTCTTCGCCATGGAACACCAGGAAGTACATCCGGAATGCATATAGTGCGGTGACGAAGACGCTGACGATCACGGCAAAATAGGCGAACCCCGAGCCCGCGAGATGCGATTCCCGCACCGCATCGATGATCGAATCCTTTGAGTAGAAGCCCGAGAAGAAAGGCGTACCGATCAACGCGAGGGAACCCACCAGCGACGTGATCCAGGTGATCGGCATATATTTGCGCAGGCCGCCCATATTGCGCATGTCCTGATCGTGATGCATGCCAATGATCACCGAGCCTGCGGCCAGGAACAGCAGCGCCTTGAAGAACGCATGCGTCATCAAGTGGAACACGGCCACCGGATAGGCCGATGCGCCCAGCGCGACGGTCATGTAACCAAGCTGCGACAGCGTCGAGTAGGCGACCACGCGTTTGATATCGTTCTGTACCAGGCCCAGAAAGCCCATGAACAGCGCGGTAATCGCCCCGATGACCAGAATGAACGACAGCGCCGCATCGGAGAGCTCGAACAGCGGCGACATCCGCGCCACCATGAAGATACCGGCCGTCACCATGGTGGCGGCGTGAATCAGTGCCGAGATCGGCGTCGGGCCTTCCATCGAGTCGGGCAACCACACATGCAGCGGGAATTGCGCAGACTTACCCATCGCGCCGATGAACAGGCAGATACAGGCAACCGTCAACAAGCCCCAGTGCGTTCCCGGGAACGTCAACGCGGCAAGCGCTTCGCGATGCGCGAAGATGTCGCTGTAATTCAGCGATCCCGAATACGCGAGCAACAAGCCGATACCGAGAATGAAGCCGAAGTCACCGACCCGGTTGACGATGAACGCTTTCATATTCGCGTAGATCGCCGTGGGTCGCGTGTACCAGAAGCCG
>CAWUJR010000070.1:0-12274 GCA_963922375.1 uncultured Robbsia sp. | reverse complement strand
GTAACGCCCCGAAGATCGCCGGGACAGCACCGACCGCACGGCCGATCCGCCGCCATGCGCCAACGACACGGCCATCGAAAGTGCCCAGGCCAAACGCGGCCAATAGCGCCACCAATGCCCACAACACAAGATTGAACCCGGCGGGCAGTACCGGCGCGACGATCCATACCGCTGCCCCCGCCAGAATGACGCCAAATGCGCGCTTCACACCGTCCATCCAGGCACCCGCCCGGGGCAGTACCGACCCGGCCCCCACCCCCACTACCAGCAGCGGCACGCCGATACCGAGCGCCATCACGAACAACGACGCGCCGCCCAACGCGACGTTGCCGGTCTGCGCGATGAAGGCCAGTACGCCGAACAACGGCGCGGTCATACAGGCGCCCACCACCAGCGCGGAAAGCGCGCCCATCACGAACACGGCGAGCGTTTTACCGCCGGACAACCGTTGCGAGGCGCCCGACATCTGGTTCTGCCACGATGCAGGCAGCTGCAACTCGTAGCATCCAAGGAGCGATAGCGCGAACACCAGCAAGAGCACACCGAACGCACCGAGCACCCACGGATTCTGCAACCATATCCCCAGCCCTTGTCCGGCGAGGGCGGCGGCCACGCCGAACGCGGTATAGACGACGGCCATCCCGAGAACATACGATAGTGACAGCACGAATCCGCGTCGTCGCGTCAACGCCACGCCTTCCCCTAGAATGATCGACGACAGAATCGGAATCATCGGCAGCGAGCACGGCAACAGACTCAGCGCGACGCCGAGCAAAAAGAAGATCCCCAGCACCGCAGGCAGGCTGCGATTCGCCAATACCGAGGCCGCGTAGTCCTGGCTGTAAAGCCGGTCTTGTCCGCTGGATACCTCGCCGACTTCCATCGAGGCGCTGTCGGTCTGTAAATGGCCACCATCCGGCGGCGCTGCGGCACTGACGCTGTCAACCGACTGCAACGCGAGACCGGAAACATGCACCGTGTGCTGGGCCGGCGGATAGCACACGCCTTTGTCCGAGCAGCCCTGCGAGGTGACTTGTAAATCAAACGGACCATGCGCTTTTTTCACCGGCAGCACGATCGACACGGTGCCCCGATAGGTCTCGACATTCTTGTTGAACGTCGGATCGAATTTCACATGGCCCGGCGGAATGTGCGCGGCGCCCAGTTGCACGGCGGACTGCCCGAGCACATTGAACGCGAAACGCTCGCGGTACATGTAGTAGCCATCGGCGATTCGATAGTCCAGCCGGACTGCGCCAGACGTCTCCGTCGCGTTGAACCGAAAGGCTTGCGACGGATCCAGAAACCCATCGTCAGCGCGCGCGAGGGTCACCATCGCGCCGAAACACAGCCACACCATGATCAGACGAAAGACCGCGCGCACGGTGCGGGCGATCGCCACGCGCACCCTTGTCTTGGGTCGGTCACGCGAAGGTAGGGCAGTGAGACTGAGCGGATTCATTGACGCTAGCGGCTTGTGAGGCAGTGAACGATGGCGGTATCGCCGTGTCGAGGCATGCGCGATAGGTAAGCGGGCGAAGTCAGGTACGCAAGGTACGCGACCGCCATGAAACCTGCGCGTGATGCAGCCGATTCTATCCGGAGAGCCGCCGCAACGTCGATACGCGAAATGCCAACAGACGGATAAGCGTAGAGCCCATGCGACGGTCATACGGCCGAAAAAAAAGCCAGACAGCGTCTGGCTCTTCTCAACACGTTACGGCGACGACGGACAAAACCTCATCGCCGAACAACGCTTATTCCGCGTCGCTGGTGTCTTCCACGGCTTCCGTGGTTTCCGGACGGTCCATCAGTTCGACGAACGCCATCGGGGCGTTATCGCCATGACGGAAACCGAACTTCAGGATACGCAGATAGCCGCCCGGACGGGTAGCGTAACGCGGGCCCAGCACTTCGAACAGCTTGGTGACCGAATCACGGTCGCGCAGGCGGTTGAAAGCCAGACGGCGGTTGGCCAACGTCGGGGTCTTGCCCAGCGTGATCAGCGGTTCGACGACGCGACGCAGTTCCTTTGCCTTCGGCAAGGTGGTCTTGATCGCTTCGTGATGAATGATCGAGTTCGACATGTTGCGGAGCATAGCCAGACGGTGGCTGCTCGTGCGGTTCAGCTTACGCAAACCAGAACGGTGACGCATGATGTGTCCTTTTCTTGAGTCTTGATGAAGTCTTTCGCCGGCTCTTCTATCGTTCTTCCGAACGCGGTCCGGTCAAATTCGGAGGGTAAACCACTTCAAACGCACAACGCGCAAAACAAAAAGCGCGATGGGGCATCATGATACTGCATGACACCCCATCGCGCGACTCTGTCGGACAGTAATGTTGTTTATTTTGCCGATGAACCCGCTGAAAAACGCGGCGATGGCAACCCAAACAACCTTTCCTATCGCGTCGAGCCTATTACTTATCGAGGCTGGAAGGCGGCCAGTTCTCGAGCTTCATGCCCAACGTCAGGCCACGCGAGAACAGCACTTCCTTGATCTCGGTCATCGACTTCTTACCGAGGTTCGGGCACTTCAACAACTCGTTTTCGGTGCGCTGGATCAGATCGCCGATGTAGTAGATGTTTTCGGCCTTCAAGCAATTGGCCGAACGCACCGTCAACTCGAGATCGTCCACCGGACGCAACAGGATCGGATCGATCTGCGGTGCACGCGAAGGTGCTTCTGCAGCCGTTTCCGTTCCTTCCAGCGCCGCGAACACCGACATCTGGTCGACCAGAATGCGTGCCGACTGGCGGATCGCTTCTTCCGGCGACAGCACGCCGTTGGTCTCGATATTCATCACCAGCTTATCGAGATCGGTACGCTGCTCAACCCGTGCGGACTCGACCGAATAGCTGACGCGCTTGACCGGCGAGAACGATGCGTCCAGCACGATGCGACCGATGACCTTGGCCGTATCTTCGCCGTAACGACGCACATTACCCGGCACATAGCCGCGGCCCTTTTCGACCTTGATCTGCACGTCGAGCTTGCCGCCCTTCGACAGATGCGCGATCACGTGGTTCGGATTGATCACTTCAGCATCGTGCGGCAGTTCGATATCGGCTGCCGTCACTACGCCTTCGCCTTCCTTACGCAACGTCACCGTCACTTCGTCACGGCTGTGAAGCTTGAAAACTACGCCCTTCAGATTCAGCAGCAGGTTGACCATGTCTTCCTGCACGCCATCCAGCGTCGAATACTCGTGCACTACTCCGCCGATGGTAACTTCCGTCGGCGCATAACCCAACATCGAGGACAACAGCACGCGGCGCAACGCATTACCCAGGGTGTGACCGTAACCGCGTTCAAACGGCTCCATCACAACCTTGGCGTGACTGTCACCCAACGACTCGACAGCGATGATCTTGGGCTTCAACAAACTGGTTTGCATAGGTTTTCCTCTTCAATACCCTCGGCTCGTTACACCGATAAGGCTGACTGGCGACAACCCGGAACGGCCGACGGCGCGAGCCGTAGGGGCTCGCGCCGTCAGACCTGCGATCAACGCGAGTACAATTCGACGATCAGGCTTTCGTTGATGTCACCAGCGATGTCCGAACGCTCCGGCACTTGCTTGAACGTGCCTTCCAGCTTCTTCGAATCGACCGACACCCAGCCCGGGAAGCCGCTCTGTTCTTGCAGCGACAGCGCTTCCAGAATACGCGTCTGCTTCTTCGACTGTTCGCGAATCGCGACCACATCCCCCGCGCGAACTTGCTGCGACGGGATGTTGGAGACGACGCCGTTCACCGTGATCGCACGGTGGCTGACCAACTGACGCGATTCGGCACGGGTCGAGCCGAAGCCCATCCGATACACGACGTTGTCCAGACGGCCTTCCAGCAATTGCAACAGCGTGGCGCCGGTGTTGCCCTTGCGACGGTCTGCTTCAGCGAAGTAACGACGGAATTGGCGCTCGAGCACGCCGTAAATGCGCTTGACCTTCTGCTTTTCACGCAGTTGCAGACCATAGTCCGACGTACGTGCGCCCGAAGTACGGCCATGTTGGCCTGGCTTGCTATCAAGCTTGCACTTGTCGGCGAGCGAGCGGCGCGTCGACAGCAGGGACAGATCGGTGCCTTCCCGGCGGGAAAGTTTGGCTCTTGGGCCAGTATAACGTGCCACTTTTGGTTTCCTTCTTCAATAAATCGCGTACCAGATGCGTCGGCAATCTGCAAAGAAGCAGATCCCTGTCACACCGAGTTTCGCGAGTCCGGCTTATGCAGTATGCACATGACCAGACGGTGGACTTATCCTAGAAACGATCAGAGGTGGCAGAGCGGGCGGCAACGCATTACTGCGTCGGGCGCCCGGCTTTGCCACACCGGGTCGATCTCTCGCTTAGATCCGACGACGCTTCGGCGGACGGCAGCCGTTGTGCGGGATCGGGGTCACGTCGGAGATCGCCGTGATCTTGATGCCCAGGCTGTGCAGCGCACGAACCGCCGACTCGCGACCCGGGCCTGGGCCCTTGATGCGCACTTCGAGGTTCTTCACGCCGTATTCCATCGCTACGCGACCGGCGTTCTCGGCAGCAACCTGCGCTGCGAACGGCGTCGATTTGCGCGAGCCCTTGAAGCCCTGACCGCCCGACGTCGCCCACGCCAGCGCATTGCCCTGACGATCGGTGATCGTGATGATCGTGTTGTTGAACGACGCGTGGACGCAAGCAACGCCCTCGGGGACGTTCTTCTTGACCTTTTTCCGGACGCGCTGAGCGGCGGAATTGTTCTGAGCCTTAGCCATTAGATTTTCCTGTGACTAGCGTTGCGCTTACTTCTTCAGCGAAGCAGCGGCACGACGCGGACCCTTACGGGTACGTGCATTCGTGCGGGTACGTTGACCGTGAACCGGCAGACCCTTACGGTGCCGGACGCCACGGTAGCAACCCAAGTCCATCAAGCGCTTGATGTTCATCGTCACTTCACGACGCAGATCGCCTTCGACCGTAATCAGGCCGATTTGCGCCCGGATCTTTTCTTGATCGTCGTCGTTCAGTTCGCCAACCTTCTTCGAGAACGGCACGCCGATCGTCTCGAGGATCTTGCGCGCGGTCGGGCGGCCGATACCAAAAATCGCCGTCAAACCAATCTCGGCGTGCTTGTGATTAGGGATATTAACCCCTGCAATACGAGCCATTATTCTTCCTCAACTGAGAGCTCAGAGTGAACGCTTTCGCGTTAACCCTGGCGTTGCTTGTGGCGCTGATCGGAGCTGCAGATCACCCGCACAACGCCGTTGCGCTTGATCACTTTGCAGTTTCGGCACATGCGCTTCACCGATGCCATTACCTTCATGATGTTACTCCCTCGAAATCACTTCGCCCTGAACACGATCCGCGCCCGCGAAAGATCGTAGGGCGTCAGTTCCACCGTCACTTTGTCGCCGGGCAAGATCCGGATGTAATGCATCCGCATCTTCCCGGAGATATGCCCGAGCACCACATGACCGTTTTCCAGCTTTACGCGAAAAGTTGCATTGGGAAGGTTTTCCAACACCTCACCTTGCATCTGGATTACATCGTCTTTGGCCATATTCTCGTGCTCAACGCATGGTCATGTTGCCGCCCTTGAAATTGGCTTTCCGGAGCAGCGATTCATATTGTTGCGACATTACATACGACTGTACTTGCGCCATGAAATCCATCGTGATCACCACAATGATCAACAATGACGTTCCACCGAAGTAAAACGGCACATTCCAGTGCAGTACCAGAAACTCGGGCAGCAGACAGACGAACACGATGTAGATCGCACCCGCCAACGTCAACCGCGTCAAGATCCTGTCGATATACCGGGCGGTTTGATCGCCCGGACGGATACCTGGAACAAAGGCACCGCTCTTCTTCAGGTTGTCAGCCGTTTCCTTGCTGTTGAACACCAACGCGGTGTAGAAAAAGCAGAAGAAAACGATCGCCAACGCATACAGAATCACATACGGTGGCTGTCCGGGCGCCAGTTTCGTGGCGACATCGTGCAGCCAAGGCATCTTGGCGCTGAACCAGTTCGCGATCGTGGCCGGGAACAAGATAATCGACGAAGCGAAGATCGGTGGGATCACCCCAGCCATATTCAACTTCAGCGGCAGGTGGGACGACTGTCCACCGTAGATCTTGTTTCCAACCTGGCGCTTCGCATAGTTCACCAGGATCTTGCGCTGGCCGCGTTCAATGAACACCACCAGGTAAGTCACGCCAGCAATCAACGCCACAACGATGATGGCCGAGATAATACTCATCGATCCGGTCCGCACCAGCTCGAACAGCCCTGCCACCGCATTCGGCAACCCAGCTGCGATACCGGCGAAGATGATGATCGAAATACCGTTGCCCAATCCGCGCTCGGTGATCTGCTCACCCAGCCACATCAGGAACATCGTCCCGGTCACCAGCGTCACCACCGTCGTCAGACGGAAAGCGATACCCGGATCAATCACCAACCCAGGCTGTCCGCTCAACGCGACAGCGATACCAAACGCCTGGAAGGTGGCCAATAACACGGTGAAGTACCGTGTGTACTGCGTCATCTTCCGTTGACCTGCTTGTCCTTCCTTCTTCAGCGCCTCGAGCTGCGGAGACACAATCCCCAGCAGCTGCATGATGATCGACGCCGAGATGTACGGCATGATGCCCAATGCGAACACCGAGAAGCGCGACAGCGCGCCACCGGAAAACATATTGAACATCCCCAGGATACCGCCCGCCTGACTCTGGAACAACTTAGCCAATTGGTCAGGGTCGATACCCGGCACCGGAATGTGAGCGCCGATCCGATAAACGATCAACGCCAGCAGCAGAAAAATCAGCCGCCGGCGCAGGTCGCCATACTTCGGCGCCGTCTTTCCGGTTTTAGCAAGACTCGGGCTGGTGGCCAAAACCTTCTCCGATGCAGAAGCAGTGTCGCGAACGACGCTGCTTATTTGCTGATTACTCGCTGATCGAACCGCCGGCAGCTTCGATGGCAGCCCGCGCACCCTTGGTGGCGGTCATACCCTTCAGCACTACCTTGCGCTGCAGTTCGCCGGTCGCGATCACTTTCACGCTACGAACCATTTGCGTCACCAGCTTGGCCTTCTTCAGCGCGAGCAGGTCGACTTCGTCGAGCCCGAGCTTTTCGAGGTCACCCAGGCGAACCTGACCGGTGAATTCCTTGGTCAACGACGAGAAGCCACGCTTCGGCAAACGACGTTGCAGCGGCATCTGACCGCCTTCGAAACCGACTTTGTGGAAGCCGCCCGAACGCGATTTCTGACCCTTGTGACCGCGACCTGCGGTCTTGCCCAGACCCGAACCGATACCGCGGCCGACACGGCGCTTGGCATGGGTGGAGCCTTCTGCGGGCTTGATGGTATTGAGTTGCATAGTCTGTCCCCTGGCCTTATCAGCCAATGACTTTTACAAGGTACGAAACCTTGTTGATCATGCCGCGCACGGCAGGCGTGTCCTGCAGCTCGCTGACCGAATTCACGCGACGCAGACCGAGACCGCGAACGGTCCCACGATGCGTTTCGCGCGTGCCGATCAAGCTCTTCACGAGCTGAACCTTGATGGTCTTTTCTGACATAGTGGGCACCTTAACCGAGAATGTCTTCGACGGACTTGCCACGCTTTGCCGCGATGTCAGCCGGCGTAGCTTGCTTGCGCAGGCCATCCAGCGTTGCACGGACGAGGTTGTAAGGGTTCGTCGAACCATGGCTCTTCGCCACGACGTCCTTCAGACCCAACACCTCGAATACCGCACGCATCGGACCGCCGGCGATCACACCCGTACCGTCCTTAGCCGGTGCCAGCATGACCTTCGACGCGCCGTGGCGACCCTTCACTTCATGTTGCAGCGTGCCGTTCTTCAACGCCACTTTGAACATGTTGCGACGGGCGCTTTCCATCGCCTTCTGCATGGCGGCAGGCACTTCCTTCGCCTTACCCTTACCCATACCGACGCGACCGTCACCGTCACCAACGACCGAGACCACCGAGAACGACATCACGCGGCCGCCCTTGGCAACCTTGGTCGTCCGAACCACTGCGATCGGCTTCTCGAGGAGGCCGTCTTCGCTCTCGGACTGAGCTCGCGATTGAATTTTTGCCATGACGATTCCTTAGAACTTGAGCCCGGCTTCACGGGCTGCGTCGGCCAGAGCCTTGACGCGACCGTGATACCGGAAACCGGAGCGATCGAAGGCGACCGTTTCGACGCCTGCAGCCTTCGCACGAGCAGCGATGCGCTGACCGATCAGGGTCGCAGCGTTGATGTTGCCGCCCTTGCCGGACTTGTCGGCAAGTTCCGTACGCACTTCGGCTTCAACGGTCGATGCGCTCGCCAGCACTTTCGTGCCGCACTCCGAGAACACCTGCGCGTAGATGTGCGTATTGGTACGATGCACCGCCAGACGATGAATCGCACGTTCGGCGATCAAGATCCGGGTTTTGCGGGCGCGACGCGCACGAGATTGTTTTTTATCCATGGTGGGCACCTTTACTTCTTCTTGGTTTCCTTGAGGATCACAACCTCGTCGGAATACCGTACGCCCTTGCCCTTGTAAGGCTCCGGCTGACGGTAAGCACGCACCTTCGCGGCTTCTTGTCCGACTTGTTGCTTATCGATCCCCTTGATGACGATCTCGGTCTGCGACGGCGTTTCCGCCTTCACGCCAGTCGGCAGTTGATGCACGACCGGATGCGAGAAACCCAGCGACAGGTTCAGCTTGTCGCCTTGCGCCTGTGCACGATAACCCACGCCAACCAGGGTCAGCTTGCGCTCGAAACCCTTCGTGACGCCGATTACCGCGTTATTCACCAGTGCACGCACCGTACCGGACAACGCATTCGCTTCCGCACTCTCGTCAACCGGCGCCAACTTCAGCGTACCGTTGTCGTTGACGATAGTGACCAGCGGCTGTGCGCTCAGCGAGACCGTACCCAACGGTCCCTTCACGACGATCTGTTGCGCGTCGCTCGAAAATTCCACGCCTTGCGGCAGCGTGATCGGGCTTTTACCTACTCGAGACATGTTCTCTCCCTGGCGTCAGGCGACGTAGCAGATGACTTCACCGCCAACGCCAGCGGCGCGAGCAGCACGATCGGTCATCACACCACGCGGAGTGGAGACAATGGCGACACCCAGGCCGTTCATCACGCGCGGAATGTCGTCGCTTCCCCGGTACACACGCAGACCCGGCTTCGAGACGCGTTCGATGCGCTCGATGACCGGACGGCCCGCATAGTACTTCAGGGTGATATTCAACGATGCCTTTGCACCGTCGGTCGTCACTGCGTAGTCTTCGACATAGCCTTCGTCCTTCAGGACTTTGGCGATCGCAACCTTCAGCTTCGACGACGGCATCACAACCGCAACTTTCCCGACAGCATGCGCATTGCGCAGACGGGTCAGCATATCGGCGATAGGATCACTCATACTCATAATGTTTCTCCTATTACCAGCTGGCCTTGGTCAGGCCGGGGATTTCGCCGCGGAAAGCAATTTCGCGCAGCTTGTTCCGGCCGAGGCCGAATTTGCGGAACGTGCCGCGGGGACGACCGGTAATCGCACAACGATTACGCTTGCGCGTCGGATTTGCATTGCGCGGCAGCTGTTGCAGCGCCAGGCGCGCTTCGTAGCGCTCTTCTTCCGACTTGCTGGTGTCGTCAATGGCCGCCTTCAGCGCCGCACGCTTGGGAGCGTACTTTGCAGCCAGACGTGCCCGCTTGTTTTCACGTTCGATCAGTGCCAGTTTAGCCACATTAACCTCAGTTTCTGAACGGGAATTTGAAGCAGGCGAGCAGCGCCTTGGCTTCTTCATCGGTCTTCGCAGTGGTCGTGATGCTGATGTTCAGCCCACGCAGTGCGTCGATCTTCTCGTATTCAATTTCAGGGAAAATGATCTGCTCTTTCACCCCGATGTTGTAATTGCCACGGCCGTCGAACGCCTTCCCCGAGATACCGCGGAAATCGCGAACGCGCGGCAGGGCCACCGTCACGAAGCGGTCGAGGAATTCATACATCTGTTCTTTGCGCAGTGTGACCATCGCACCGACCGGATACTGTTCGCGGATCTTGAAACCCGCGATAGCCTTACGTGCTTTCGTCACCACCGGCTTCTGGCCAGCAATCTTCGTCAGGTCGCCCACAGCGTGTTCGATCACTTTCTTGTCAGCAACCGCTTCGCCAAGGCCCATGTTCAGGGTGATCTTGACCAAACGCGGCACTTCCATGACCGACTTGTAACCGAACTTCTCAGTCAGCTCGGGAACGACCTTCTCTTTATAAATTTCTAGCAAACGAGACATTTGTCACTCCAGAGCGTCAAGCGCCGATCGTCGCACCGGTCGTTTTCAGGAAACGGATCTTCTTACCGTCCTCGACCTTGATGCCCACACGCGACGGCTTGCCGTTCGCATCTACCAGTGCCACATTCGACAATTGCAGCGGCATCGACTTGGCTTCAACGCCACCTGTCGTGCCCTTCATCGGATTCGGCTTTACGTGCTTCTTGACGAGATTCAGGCCCTCGACCATAACGTGATCGCCATCGACGGACAGAACGGTACCGCGCTTGTTCTTGTCTTTACCGGTGATGACAATGACTTCGTCGCCTTTACGAATTTTTTTCATCGCGGCTCCTTACAGCACTTCCGGCGCAAGCGAAACGATCTTCATGAACTTTTCGCTGCGCAGCTCACGCGTCACCGGCCCGAAGATACGGGTGCCGATGGGTTCGAGCTTGGCATTTAACAGCACGGCGGCATTGCCGTCGAACTTGATGAGCGAGCCGTCCTGACGACGCACGCCTTTGGCCGTACGCACCACAACTGCGTTATAGATTTCGCCTTTCTTGACGCGGCCACGCGGTGTCGCTTCTTTCACGCTCACCTTGATGACATCGCCAATACCGGCATAACGCCGCTTGGAGCCGCCTAGCACCTTGATGCACATGACTTCACGTGCACCGGTGTTGTCGGCTACTTCGAGCCGAGTTTCGGTCTGGATCATGATTTAACTTTTCCCAACTTAATCCGGCAACGCCACCATGGCGCAATCGGTCAGTCTTGGTCCCGTCAGCCAAGCCGGCTGTTTGGGCGTGAACGGCAGGCGACAGCTGAAGGACCACCATCGCCTTGATACTTTTCTGCCCTCGCGACTTCCCGGTGAACGGTCAGGCACGCGCTGGAGCGGCATCAAAACGCCCGAAAGGGCGAATCCAAAATGAAGCAAAGACCGAGAGTATAGAACTATACTCTCGGTCTTGCAAGCACAATCGGCGATTGATCGTCAACTATGCATCTTTACTACACTTGCGTCTGACGACAACTTAGATCACACGTGCTGCCGTGATCAGGCGGGACACTGCCCATGCCTTGGTCTTCGAAATCGGACGGGATTCCGCGATTTCGACCAAGTCGCCTTCGTTGTACGTATTCGCTTCGTCGTGCGCGTGATATTTCTTCGAACGCACCACGTACTTGCCGTACAGCGGATGCTTGACCCGGTGTTCGACCAGGACGGTAACGGTCTTGTCCATCTTGTTGCTCGTGACCGTGCCGACCAGCGTACGCTTCAAAGACTTCGTTGCTGTATCGTTCATTTCTGGCTCGCCTTTTCCGTCAGGAGAGTACGAACGCGAGCGATGTCGCGGCGTACCTTCTTGATTTGGCTCGTGTTGCTCAGCTGTTGCGTACCCAGCTGCATACGCAGGCCAAACTGGGCCTTCAGCAAATCGCTGAGTTCCTGGTTCAGCGCCGCTTCGTCCTTACTGCGCAATTCCGATGCTTTCATCGCCTTTTCTCCAATCAGGTGCCGAGGTGACGAGCGACAACGGTCGTCTGGATCGGCAACTTCGCCTGTGCCAGACGGAACGCTTCACGCGCCAGCGTTTCGGACACGCCGTCCATTTCGTACAGCATCTTGCCCGGTTGGATTTCGGCGACGTAGTACTCAGGATTACCTTTACCGTTACCCATCCGTACTTCAGCCGGCTTTTGCGAGATCGGCTTGTCCGGGAAAATCCGGATCCAGATCCGACCACCACGCTTGATGTGGCGGGTCATCGCGCGACGAGCCGCTTCGATCTGGCGTGCAGTCAAACGACCACGGCCAACCGCTTTCAGACCGTATTCACCGAAGGAAACCGCATTACCGCGTGTCGCCACGCCGGTGTTACGACCCTTCTGCTCTTTACGGTATTTTCTACGCTTAGGTTGCAGCATTCTTTATTCTCCCGTCTTCGCGCCGGCGTTCGAGCCCGGGCCCGAACGACGCGGAGCACCGCGACGT
>CAWUJR010000069.1:0-12329 GCA_963922375.1 uncultured Robbsia sp. | reverse complement strand
GACGCTGACCGTCACGATGCCATAGACGCTCGCGGCGTGCGCGATCGCCAGTTGCGCAACGGCGGCACGCACGTTTTCGGCGACGGCGTGGGCGCCGCTCTCCGAGGTTTCCGGCAGTAGCAACACGAATTCCTCGCCACCGTACCGGGCAGCGAGATCGGTTGATCGATGCAGTGCATTTTTTATCGCGTTGCCTACTTCGACGAGGACCTTATCGCCAGCAGCATGGCCGTACGTGTCGTTATATGCCTTGAAATGGTCGACATCGACGAAGAGCATCGAAGTCGGCGCACCGGTACGGCGCGCCCGGCGGGATTCTTCCTCGATCTTGATATCAAACACGCGCCGATTCGGCAGACCGGTCAGCGGATCGGAACCCGCCAGCTCGACCAGCTCCGCCTGGATTTTCTGCCGCTCTCGTAGCGAATACGCGAGCACCCAGGAAATCAACGTCAGACCGAGGCCCAGCAACACCGAAAGGCTGGCAATCACACGGGTACGCCAGCGCCATGGTGCCAACGCGTCTTCCTCGGCCGGTGCCACCATCACGATAAATGGCGTGTTCCGGATGCGGGCGAAGTTGTAGAGGCGGCGCTCGCCGTCGAGCGGTGACACCTCTGTATAGCTGCCGGACGCCTGATTCATCAGCCGGCTGAAAGTTGCCGACGGATGCAGACGGGCCAGTACATCGGGCGGTGCCAATGGCTTGTGCGCAATGATCGATTTGTCCGTATTCACAACAAACACTGAACCGTGTGGGCCATTATCGATCTTGGACAGCACCGAGTTGAAGTAATCCATCTGTACCGACAACGCGGCAATGCCCAAAAACGACTTGTCCGCCCCGTCCACTCGACGGCTCAGTACGACAATCCACGGATTGCCCGCAACTCTGGAGCGAATCGGCGCTGAAATATACAGTCCCTGATCCGGGTTCTGCTGCTGGGCCGTAAAGTAATCGCGGTCTTGTACATTGAAGGTCGGCACCGGGCCATCACTGACCTGGTCAGTGATTTTTCCGGTCGCGTCGATCAGGTAGGCCCCCCCGAGGAAGGTCGCGGTGGACGCACGATCGAACGTCATCAAACGGCGCAGCGACGGCGGTAACGCCCGTGCGGTGGGGTTCTCGGCGGCATCGACCATATCGCGTAACGACAAATCGTACAGTTCGAAGTTGCGACCGATATCGTTGGAGATGACCCGAGCCAGATTAGTCGCGTTCTGATTCGCCTGTTGCAGAACGTCGGCGCGTTCGTAATACAACGTGCTGATTGATAATCCCGTCGTCAAAATCGCTGCGATGGTCCCCGATATTCCGACAATCAGCGCATTTCGAGAAAACGCAAACGCAAGGCGCTTTGCGGGGGGAGCATGTTGCTGCTGACGACCCGTGACCGATTCCAGCTTATCCATAGTTCGCTAGCCAATACGACATGATTCGAGGGTTTACGCTTATATGCCCAAACCGTTGGACTGCCGTTATCGTAGCAGAGCGGCGAAACCGCAGTGGAGGTGTGACGTGCCTGACCTGGCCGACGTGGTAAAAACGCCTTCGATGGCGCCAACATCGGACATTTTTTCGCCGGTCGTACTGGTCGTCGATGACGAACCCAGTATTCTGTCTGCGCTACGGCGTTTGTTGAGAGTGCCCCGCTACGAGGTACTGACAGCGGAAAGCGGCGCCGCAGCGCTGGAGATATTGGCATCGCGCGAAGTAGATCTGATCATTTCGGATATGCGGATGCCCAATATGAGCGGTGCCGAGTTTTTGGCGCAGGCCCAGCGTCAATGGCCCGACACGATGCGCATCCTGTTGACCGGCTATTCGGAAATCGATGCTGTCGTGCGGGCGATCAACGACGGCGGGGTGTACCGTTATCTGGACAAGCCGTGGAATGACCAGGATCTGCTGCTGACGGTGGCGCAGGCGCTGGAGCAGCGGCGGCTACGCAAAGAAACCGCCCGCCTGACCGAACTGACACACCAGCAGAATCTCGCACTGCAGCACTTCAATGCGCGGCTGGAAGCGCAGGTGATCGCGCGCACCGATGAGATTCGCCAGACCGTCATGTTTCTCGAGGATTCGCAGCGCGACCTGAAAAACAACTTTGCATCGATGGTCAAGGTTTGCGCAAGCATGATCGAATTGCGCTGCGGCATCCTGGATGGTCGCGCTTTACGCATCGGTGAGTGGGCGCGACGACTCGCCCATGCGCTCGACATCAACAGCACGCATGCGCAGGAACTTTACTTTGCTGGACTGTTGCAGGGTATCGGCAAGCTGTCGCTGGCGGACGAGCTGCTACGCACGCCAATCGACCAAATGTCACCGGCGGAAGCGCAGCGTTTTTATCAGCATCCGCTACGGGCACAAATGGTTCTGACGCCGGTCGCTGAACTGGCGCAAGTTGCGGCGATCATTCTGCACCAATACGAAAGATTCAATGGACGCGGGACACCGGACGAGCTGGCCGGCACCGATATTCCGATCGGCTCGCGCATTCTCGCCGTCGCCCGCGACTTTGAAGGCTTGTGTCATGGCGGCATATCGCGGCATCCGGTCTCGCCTGAGCGTGCCATTCAGGTGTTGCAATCGCAGGCGGGTTTGCGTTACGACCCGCATGTGGTCGAGTGTTTCGTCGCATTGTTGAACGACCCCAGCACGTTGAATCTGGACACGCCGGTAAATCAGATCAGCAGCCTTCACCTCAGGGAAGGCATGCGGCTCGCGAAGGATCTGCGCAATGCTCGCGGCGTGCTGTTGATGACCAAGGACAATGTCATCTCGTCCCATCAGGTGGAACAACTCAGGCGTTTCGAGCGAGAGGAGGGAAGTCCGTTCGCCATCATCGTACATGCGGTGGACTTTGCCTCCGAGCCGCCACCACCGATGACACGCTCCAGCAGCGAACGCGATCCGGCCGCCGGCGACACCGGCACCTCTGCATAACGGCAATAAAGACAATAACGGTATTCATCCCGATAACGACGACAGGCGGCGCTCATGCACGGCACCTACAATCTCTGGCTGGTAGCGTTATCGCTGGTGATCGCGGTGGTGGCGGCTTACACCGTGCTCGATCTCACCGCCTTTATCGTCATGCTGGAACGGCGGTGGTTGAAGCGGGCATGGTTGACAGGTGGCGCGATTGCCATGGGCACGGGGATCTGGTCGATGCATTTTGTCGGCATGCTCGCGTTTTCGCTGCCGATCTATCTCGGATACGACCTGACGGTCACCGGTGCGTCGCTGATCATCGCGATTCTCGTGTCTTATCTGGCGCTGAACCTGATCACCGACGAGAAGCTGACGCGCTTTTCACTGTTTGCCGGCGGCTCGGTCATGGGCGTCGGTATCGCGGCCATGCATTACAGTGGGATGGCCGCGATGCGCATGGCACCGAGTATCCGTTACGATGCGGTGTTGTTTTTTACGTCCATCGCCATCGCGGTGGCGGCCTCGACGATCGCATTGTCGGTGATGCACACGCTCAGTGCGCCGCAGCAGCAGCATGCGTTCGTCAAGCGCAGTGGTGCCGCCTTCGTGCTGGGGCTCGCCATCACCGGCATGCACTATACCGGGATGGCCGCCGCGCATTTCCCGCTAGGCTCAGTATGTGGCGCCGCCAATGGCATCAGTGTGCAATGGCTGGCCACCATCGCCGGGATGTTCACGCTGCTGATCTTGATCGTGACCTTGTTGGTGTCGCGCTTCGATGCCCGCAACACATTCCTGCGCGGCATGGCCGGTACGCTCGAAGAGCTCGTCAAGAGGCGCACGGTGGAGCTGGAAGGGGCCGTACGGCAATATGAGCGTACTACGCACACATTGCAGCGCACGCGCAGGAAGATGGAACAGGAAATCGAGGAGCGCAAGGCAGCGCAAGCGCGTCTGGAAGAGGAAAAGGACGCGCAACGGCGCTTGATCGACAAGCTCGAGGAAACGCACGTGCAGTTGTTACAGTCAGAGAAACTGGCATCGATCGGGCAACTGGCGGCAGGCGTTGCCCACGAGATCAATAATCCGATCGGTTTCGTCAATGCGAATCTCAATACACTGAAGACGTGGGTCGGGAGCTTGCTTGACATTGTTGCAATGCAAGAGCCGCTGGTCGGCACGTTGCCGGCCGAGGACGTCGCTCCGTTGCGAAAGGCGTGGGAAGCGGCAGACATCGATTATGTCCGCGACGACATTTTGTCGCTGATCGACGAATCGATCGACGGTGCGACCCGCGTACGGCGAATCGTGCAAGATTTAAGGGACTTTTCTCGCCCAGGCAGCAAGGAATGGTGCTTTGTCGATTTGCACGCGGGGTTGGAAAGTACGCTGAATGTGGTTCACAATGAAATCAAGTACAAAGCAAAAGTGGTCCGCGAATTTGGCGTTTTACCTTTAGTAGAATGTGTACCCTCGCAATTGAACCAAGTGTTCATGAACATGCTGGTCAATGCGGCACAGGCGATTTCAGAGCATGGTACGATCACGATTCGTACTGCGTATGATGCTAACACGGTGAACATAGCGTTCTCGGATACGGGCATCGGCATGACAGCCGAGGTCGCCGGAAAGATTTTTGATCCCTTTTTTACGACCAAGCCGGTCGGTCAGGGAACCGGGCTTGGCCTCTCTGTGTCCCATGGGATCATCGAGCGGCACGGCGGCCATATCGATGTGTCGAGTGAAATCGGGCAGGGCACCACTTTCACGGTCCGGCTTCCAGTGCAACGGCATGTGTCGCCGTCGGCAGAACCGACGGCCAATGTATCGGACACGCGGGATGTCGCCCCCGTGCTCGCTACCTCCATCATCGACAGTCCTGTTGTGTAGGCTTTATTTGCTTCGGCATACAACATCGCATTGCCTTCCCCATGTTCCCCGCCTAGACTGAATCCACAACGTTTCCATCGCGGCTCTTTGCTGTGATCGAGTTCGTCGCATTCAGTCGGGCCTTATCGCATCTCATCTCATTTCATTTCATCGCTTCCTCGCCTCCCATCACCCGGTGTCGATCCATCGGCACTCCCGTTCGATCGTCGATTGTTCGTGCTGTGCGAATTGTCTTCTCGATTAAGCCTGCTTTATCCGAATCCGGCCTAGCCGCACAATCCGCCTCACTGGAACGTCGATGGGGTGAGGCATGCGGGTGCAGAACGGTGTATCGAACAAACCCGGCACGCAGCAGCCCGTCGCGCTTGCACTCTGCGTCGAAGACGTGTTGATGCCGGGTCATGCGCAAACGATCGCGTTGCGCAGCTATCGGCCCATGACACCGCAGGGAGCGCGCGCTTGCGCAGTGCCAATCGTCCTGTATTTTCATGGGGGCGGTTTCGTGAAGGGGACGCTCGCGGATGCCGACGCGGCAGCGCGTGCGATCGCGATCGGCACACCGGCATGGGTGGTGTCGGTCGGATATTCATTGTCGCCTACCTATCCGTTCCCGGTCGCGCTGGAAGATGGCTATCTGGCAGCGCTATGGTCGATCGATCATGCGAAATCGCATGGTGCCGACAGTCATCGTATGGGGGTTGCCGGCCACGATGCGGGCGGCAACCTGGCTACCTGTATTGCGGCGATGGCCCGCGATCGGGGCGATGTCGTGCTTCGCGCACAAGCGTTACTCGCGCCGCTGCTGGATCCGAGCATGACACGCACCGCGGATGAGCGTCACGTGACGCATACGGACTTGGGGTTGAAGGAATGTGCCGCCTGCTATCGCGCTTATCTCCCGGAATGCACGATGCGCCTGCATCCGTACGCCGCGCCGCTTGAATCAAGGCGTCTGGTCGGCTTGCCGCCCGCATTGATCGCCAGTGCGCAAAACGATTTGCTGCATGTGGAGGCGGAAAAATATGCGAGCGCACTCACTGCGGCAGGAGTACCCACGCAGATGACCCGGTACCCGAACGCCTCTCATGGTGATCTTGCGCTGCACGTGCACGCACTGCATGACATCGCAACGTTTTTCAGACAACGACTTGCTGTCGAATAAAAGACATCCAACCTTTTCATTGGAGTATAAAAATGTCGACCACACGGAATCGTGCTTCGCGTACCTCGCTCTTTGCGGGCGTGACATTATTCATTGCCGTTGCCGGGGCGGCGGCATTCATCCATTACCGCACCGCCCCGTTTGTCGAAACGGCATCTGCCGCGCTCACCCCGCCCGCGCCACCGCAAGTGGATGTCGCAACGGTGGTGGCCAAGACCATTACCGATATGCAGCAGTACTCGGGGAGACTGCAAGCGGTCGGTAATGTCGAGATTCGGCCATTGGTGCCGGGGACGATCGTCGCTGTGCATTTCAAGGATGGCGCGCTGGTGAAGCAGGGCGATCCGCTCTTCACGATCGATCCGCGCCCGTATGCGGCAGCCGTGGATCAGGCGGCGGCGCAGTTGGCTGCCGCCGAAGCGCGTAATGGTTATGCCGCCAGCGATGCGACACGTGCCGAGCGCTTGCTGGCCGACAACGCGATCGCAAAGCGCGACTACGACGAGAAGCAGAATGCCGCGCATGAAGCGTTGGCCAATGTCGCGGCCGCGAAAGCCGCATTGACATCGGCGCGGATCAATCTGTCGTACACGAATATCACTGCACCCATCAGCGGCCGCGTGTCCCGCGCCGAAATGACCGTCGGAAATATCGTGTCGACAGGCGCCAGCGCACCGCTGTTGACCACCTTGGTCTCCGAGTCGCCGATCTACGCGGCATTCGACGTCGATGAGCAAACCTATCTGCGCTATCTCAGCAAAGATGGTCGTGGCAGTGTCCCGGTGATGCTCGGTCTGGCCGACGAGTCGGGCTATTCACGCCAGGGAGTGGTCGACTCGGTCGACAATCGCCTGGATACGAGCTCCGGCACGATCCGGGTTAGAGCCCGCTTCGACAACGCCGACGGAGCACTGGTGCCAGGGCTTTATGCGCGCGTGGAGGTCGGTGGCGGCACGCCACATCCGGCGGTGATGGTCGCCGATGCCGCCATCGGGACCGATCAGGACAAGAAGTTCGTGATGATTGTCGATAAGGACAACAAAGCGCAATACCGCGAGGTGACGCTGGGCAACGAGCACGATGGCCTACGCGTGATCGCAGCCGGTCTGACACCGGGCGATCGCATCGTGGTGAACGGTCTGCAACGTGCGCGCCCGGGCAGTGCCGTCACGCCGAATCCGGTGCCGATGACCGGTGCCCCAACAAGCGACAACGTCTCGTGACTGCATCGTTGAAGGGATCTCTGACATGAATATATCCAAGTTTTTCATCGATCGCCCCATTTTCGCTGGCGTGCTGTCCGCGATCATTTTGCTCGGCGGCGTGATTTCGCTATTCCAATTGCCGATCTCGGAATATCCGGAGATCGTGCCGCCATCGGTGCTGGTCCATGCGGAATATCCGGGCGCGAATCCGAAGGTCATCGCCGAAACGGTTGCCGCCCCGCTGGAAGAGCAGATCAATGGCGTTGAAAACATGCTGTATATGCAGTCGCAGGCCAATAGCGACGGCAATTTGACGACCACGGTCACGTTCAAGCTGGGTACGGATCCGGACAAGGCGCAGCAATTGGTGCAAAACCGCGTGTCGCAGGCGCTGCCGCGCTTGCCCGAGGATGTGCAACGGCTGGGTGTGACGACCATCAAGGCATCGCCGACGATCACCTTGCTCGTGCATCTGACCTCGCCGACTGGCCGCTACGACTCCACGTATTTGCGCAACTACGCATTGATCAACGTGAAGGACCGTCTGGAACGGATCGCGGGGGTCGGACAAGTGCAGTTGTTCGGTGCTGGCGACTACTCGATGCGTGTCTGGCTCGATCCGCAAAAAGTCGCCGAGAAAGGGATGACGGGGATGGATGTCGTCAATGCGATAAGAGACCAGAATGTTCAGGTGGCGGCGGGAACGATCGGTGAATCGCCCAGTGCGGAAGGTACGCCGTTGCAATTGAATGTGAATGCACAGGGTCGGTTGCGCACCGAAGCACAGTTTCGAGACATCATTCTGAAGACCTCGCCGGACGGCGGGGTGACGTATTTGCGCGATGTCGCACGTGTGCAATTGGGTGCGTCGGAATACGGTTTGCGGGCGTTTCTGAACAACAAGTCTGCCGTGGCGCTGGTGATCAATCAGCAGCCGGGGGCGAACTCGTTGCAGATCGCGGATGACATCCGCCAGGAAATGAAAGAACTGCAACCGGACTTTCCGCCCGGGCTGTCATACGACATCGTCTATGACCCGACGCGCTTCGTCAAATCCAGTATCGAAGCGGTGATCCATACGCTGCTGGAGGCGATCGCGTTGGTCGTGCTGGTGGTGATCGTGTTCCTGCAGACGTGGCGCGCATCGATCATTCCGCTTATTGCGGTACCGGTGTCGATCATCGGCACGTTTTCGCTGCTGCATGCGTTCGGTTTTTCAATCAATGCGTTGTCGCTGTTTGGGCTGGTATTGGCGATCGGGATCGTCGTCGACGACGCAATCGTCGTGGTCGAAAACGTCGAGCGAAATATCGAAGCGGGGCTCTCGCCCCGCGATGCGACGTACCAGGCGATGCAGGAGGTCAGTGGGCCGATCATCGCGATTGCGTTGACGCTGGTGGCCGTTTTTGTCCCGCTCGCATTTATGTCGGGTCTGACCGGACAGTTCTACAAGCAGTTTGCAATGACCATCGCGATTTCAACGGTGATTTCTGCGTTCAATTCGCTGACCTTGTCGCCGGCGCTGGCCGCGTTGTTGTTGAAAGGCCATGATCAGCCGAAGGATGCTCTGACACGCGGCATGGACCGGGTGTTCGGCGGCTTTTTCCGGCGTTTCAACAAGATCTTCCACCGCGGTTCGGAAAACTACGGGAAGGGCGTCAAGCGCATCATCACCCGTCGGGTCGCGATGCTTTGCGTCTACGGCGTGCTGCTCGGTGGTGCGGTCCTGATGAGTAAGGTCGTACCCGGCGGTTTCGTACCGGCCCAGGACAAGCTGTATCTGGTCGCTATGGCGCAGTTGCCGAATGGCGCGACGCTGGACCGTACCGAAGAGGTCGTGCACCGGATGGGGCAAATCGCATTGAGCGTCCCCGGCACGGAGGCGGCAGTGCAGTTCCCGGGTTTGTCGGTCAACGGTTTCACGAATTCGTCCAGCGCGGCGATCGTCTTCATCCCCCTGAAACCGGTCGGCGATCGACCGGGGAATGTGCCGTACACAACGATCATTGCCGAACTGAACCAGCGTATGTCCGGTATCAAGGACGCGTACGTGGCGGTGTTTCCGCCGCCGCCGGTGCTGGGTCTCGGCACGTTGGGTGGCTTCAAGTTGCAGATCGAGGATCGGGGTGCGCATGGTTACACCGCACTGAACGACGTGACGCAGGCATTCATCAAGAAAGCGGCAACGGCGCCTGAGTTGGGTCCGATGTTCTCCAGTTATCAGATCAACGTGCCGCAACTGAACGTGGATCTGGATCGCGTGAAGGCGAAGCAGCTGGGCGTGTCCGTGGCAGACGTCTTCAGCACGATGCAAGTCTATCTCGGCTCGTTCTATGTGAACGACTTCAACAAGTTCGGCCGCGTTTATCAAGTTCGTGTCCAGGCGGATGCGCCGTTTCGTTCGAATACCGATGCGATCGGTCTGCTGAAGACGCGTAGCGCCAATGGCGACATGGTGCCTTTGTCGTCGTTGGTGAAAGTGACGCCCACGTACGGACCGGAGATGGTGGTGCGCTACAACGGCTACACCGCTGCCGACATCAATGGCGGTCCGGCGCCGGGGTATTCGTCGGATCAGGCGCAGGCCGCAGTGCGCCGTATTGCGGCGGAGACATTGCCGCCGGGCTTCAAGTTCGAATGGACCGATCTGACGTACCAGCAGGAACTCGCCGGCCATGCCGCATTCGTGGTGTTTCCGATCAGCGTCTTGCTCGTGTATCTCGTATTGGCGGCCTTGTACGAAAGTCTGACGTTGCCGCTGGCGGTGACCATCCTTGTCCCGCTCAGTCTGCTGTCCGCGCTGCTGGGTGTCTGGTTGTCGCATGGCGACAACAACATCTTCACGCAGATCGGCTTGATGGTGCTGGTGGGGCTGTCGGCGAAAAATGCCATCCTCATCGTCGAATTTGCCCGAGAGCTTGAAATGCAGGGGCGATCGATCATGCAGGCGGCCGTGGAGGCCAGTCGATTACGTCTGCGTCCGATCCTGATGACCTCATTCGCTTTCATCATGGGGGTCATTCCGCTGGTGCTGTCGTCCGGCGCCGGTTCTGAAATGCGGCAGGCGATGGGCATCGCGGTGTTCTTCGGCATGCTGGGCGTCACGTTGTTCGGCTTGATGTTGACGCCGGTCTTCTATGTGGTGCTGCGTAAGCTGGCCGGGAATGCCCACGTGGTCGACAAGCATGGCAACCACCCGCACGTACGCGGCATCGAAGATACGGCAGGAGCATAGGTAAATCATGAGTATTTTGAGCAGCTGGATACAGACGGTGCAGCGGGTGCAGCGGGTGCAGTGGTTGCAGTGGCGAAAGCGCGTCCCCTTGGCAATGGTAGCGGTATGGCTCGCAGGCTGTTCGTTCGCGCCTGCGTACCATCGCCCCGACGTACAGGCTCCGCCCGCCTTTAAGGAAACGCCTGAGCCGGGAGACGTGTCGTCGGCGTGGAAGCCGGCGACACCGTCCGATCAACTTCCACGCGGCGCATGGTGGACCGTGTTCGGCGATCCGACGCTGGACGACCTGGAAAAGCAGGCTTCTAACGCCAATCAGAACCTGAAGGCGGCCATGGCGCGGTTGGCGCAATCGCGCGCTATTCAGCAAACCGCGCGAGCCGGTTTATTCCCGACGCTGGATAGCGGATTCGGACCGACGCGCGAAAAGGTATCGGCCGCATCGGAGTTGCAGCCGGACGGGGTGAATATCCCGGCGCAGACGCTGTGGCGTGCGCAGGCAACGGCGTCGTATGAAGTCGATCTGTTCGGTCGTGTTTCGGACTCGGTCCGCGCCGCCACCGCCGACAGCCAGCAGAGCGAAGCATTGCTGAAGTCGGTCCAGCTGTCGTTGCAGGCCGATGTCGCGCAGCATTACTTCGATCTGCGCGAATACGACGCCGAGCTGGATGTCTACGACCGGACGGTCGGACTCAGGCAACATGCATTGCAGCTGGTGCAGCATCGCTATGAAGACGGCGACATCAGCGAACTCGATGTGGCGCGAGCACAGTCGGAACTGGCGAGCGCACGCTCCGATTCGATGACGGTTCAGCGTCTGCGCGCTGCCGCCGAGCATAGTCTTGCTGTGTTGCTGGGCAAGGCACCCGCTGCGTTCTCGATGGCGGCGAATCCGCTGACGCCGGTCCATATCGATATTCCGCCGGGACTTCCGTCCGCATTGCTCGAGCGTCGTCCCGATGTGGCAGCGGCGGAACGCGCAATGGAAGCGGCGAACGCCAGAATCGGCGTGGCCAAAGCGGCGTATTTCCCGTCTTTGTCGTTGAACGGTGCCGCGGGGGTCGAGTCGGCAACGATCGGCGACCTTTTCAAATGGTCGAGCCGCGCATTCCTGCTTGGACCGCTGGTAGGCACGGCGTTGACGGTGCCGATTTTTGACGGTGGTCGTCGCAAAGGAAACTTGGCGAACGCGCGTGCCGTGTACGACGAAGATGTGGCGAACTATCGGCAGCAGGTGCTGGTCGCGTTCCAGGAAGTCGAAGACAACTTATCCGACCTTCGCATCTTGGAAACCCAGACGCAGACCCAGGCCGACGCGGTCCAAGCGTCGAATCGCGCGGCGCAACTGTCGATGAGTCAATATCGCGAAGGTGCGGTGACCTATCTGGATGTGATCGAGTCGCAACGCAGCGCGTTGCAATCGCAACGCGCGGCAGTGCAGTTGTCCGGCGTGCAGGCGGACGCGACGGTCAATCTGATCCGCGCATTGGGCGGTGGATGGGGTAAAACAACAGGCGGCGAAGCAGATGGTGCGGCATCCGTGGAATCGATCGGAGCGCTAGGGCGGTTGGGTCCGATCGCACAACGCTAGCGCTTATCGACAGGCGCATGCGGCGAGCGGCTGTCTCTGGCCTTGCATCCGGGTCCGAGCCTGGGCCCGCGCCCGAGCGGCCATCGGTGAGATTGGTTGTACCATACGCGTATCCCTTTTCTCGCAGTAAAGGAGATAGCGCATGATCATCATCGATGAAACCCGTACAGAGCGGGGCGACGCCAATTCTAACGATGCGTTATTATCCGCTGCGAGAACGACGGGCACGCAGGCGGTGACGGAAGCGCCTTTCTCACCGCTCGTCAGCCGCGTCCATCCGACGCCAACGGCTTCATCCTGACAGGCGTTTC
>CAWUJR010000068.1:0-12437 GCA_963922375.1 uncultured Robbsia sp. | reverse complement strand
CGGTGGCGACGGTGGTGACGACGTTCGCACCGTCACGCGTGCGGTGCCGTGCCGGCGTGCGTCGTGGTCGAACGTTAAGCGGGAGGCAGCGCCTGACGGATTTCCGCAGGCGTTTTCGACGCAGATTTCGACACGGGTTTCGATAGCAATCTACGCCGTAACGCATCGCGTACCTTGACCACCACGATCTCCTGGAAATAAATCGCGATCAACACTACGGCGATCAGATAAAGCGGATAGGTCAGCAGCGATGGCGTCGCAGCCGAACGATAGGCGGCCGCGCATGCGCCCAGATGGCGTACGCACGCGAGGGGCGACAGACCGGTGCTGAACAGTTTCTGCACTTTGACGAACAGATAGAACAACGCCAGGTGAATCGCGAAGATCGACAGGGCGGCATTACCCAAGCGCGCGGCAACGCGGGAAAGTTGGCGCGAGGCCCCATCGAAACTCTGTGCGAAGACGAGCAGCAACAGCAGTTCAGCAGGCATCAGCCCACCGTTGTGCAGCATGTACTGCCACCACATCGCGCCGTCCTCCATCAACCACGCGGCCAGGCCGAAATTCACGATGACGATGCCCAGTGCGAACAGCTTCCAACGTTTGATGTCGGTCATCGGGCGCAGCAGGCCCTCACGATACATTCCGTAGAAGACGATCCCGGCCATGAACTCCGGTAACCGCAGAATCGGATTCGAGGTCACCAAGCCATCGGCCGGCGGCCCATACCACTGCATCACGCAGGCGACAGCCGGCGGCACCAAATACGCGAACCAGATAAGCAACAACAAACGAAACTTATTGCGCGCAGCAAGCAGGCGCGGTGCGAGCCAGGGGAAACAAAAATAGAAAAACATCAATACCGACAACGACCACGCCGGCGGATTCAGCGAGACGTACAGCGGATTCCAGGTGTCGAGCATCAACAGCGTCAGCACGCGATTGAACAGCACTTCGACCGGGCCGAGGGTCACGATCGCATTCGGTAGCGGCGTCAGTGACTGGAGCATGTAATTATTGAGATTTGCCCCGCCGGTACCGATCACCACTAGAAGAAGCGCCAGCGAAATCAGGTGGATCGGATACAGATTCGTCAGACGCTTGATCAAGAAATCGCGCGCTCCACCGCGCACCGTGGTGGAGCCGTTTCCAAAGTACACGTGCGCCAGGATGAAACCCGACAGCAGAAAGAACGCGCTGGTCGCCGCGCTCCCTAAACCGAGCCACTGATGAAATCGCATCACGGCGGCTTGCGGATAGAAGTGGACCGTATGAAACACCATCAAATACAGCGCCAGACCAAAACGCAGTAGATCCAGCCCTACGAATGTTTTTTTCATGACCGCCCCCCGGCAGTGTGCCTCATTGCTTCATCGCTTCGATGAGCGATTTCAGCCAGCTTTGCGCTTGCTTTGCGCTAGCGTCTTACTTCTTTATCGCTTGCTTTGCGTACTTTATCCGTTGACAGCGCGGCCCCAGAGCGCCACGCGCACGTCCTCCGGCCAGCGTTCGACATCGAGCCCATGATGCTTGAACAGACTCAGCGTGATGCGTTCAAGTCCAAAGCCGACACAACCGGTATGCGCCGCTTCACCGCGATCGGTCAGGATCTTCCAAAGCGTGCCGAAACGGTCCATGTGGTAATTGAAGCTGGCACACGCGGTAGGTGCAGCGGGGTTGATGCCCGGCACCAGCAATTCGAACTTCAGCGCCTGACGGCGTTGAATGTCTGCCATGATCCTGCCGCTGCGACCAAAGAACGGATCGTTGGCCACTTCGGTGGAGACGGGTAGACGCAGCGTATGCATCAACTGTTCGCCGAATGCCATCAACTGCTCGCGAAAGTCCTGCACTTCCTCGGGCGTTCCTAGACGCACGAATTCGCGCTGTCGGAACATCTGCATGCGGCCCGGATCGATCGACGGTTCATGACGGAAACAATACGACAAGATGTCGACGATGCGTCCCCCTGCCGGCATCGGTCCGCGCGCTGCCAACACCGGATACACGGGGTAGCATGCGGCCGGCGTCATCGCCAGGCGGGTCGGCTTCACGTCTTCGGTCCAGTCATCCTGCTTATCGAGACACGTCAGTAAGCGCTGATGACTGCGTTCGTCGCCACAAAAACTGAACACGGTGCCGATCTGATCGGGGCAATTCTGCCAATAGCCGCTTTCTTCGAGCACCTGGCGGCTCATCGCTGGCGGGAAGCGGAGTACCTCCACTTCTTTGCCTTCACCCCAGGCCGAGATCAACGTGTTGACCCGATCCACGACATCTTCGAAAACCTCACTGCGACCGTAGAGACCATCGACACCTGTCGCAATCAGCAGGCCCTTGGCGAGCAATGCTTGAAGATAGGTCGGACGCGTTTCCGTCGATGCCGTATTCACCTGCCCATCGGCGTCTCTATCCGGCGCGCTCACCGCCGCTTGCGCCGCGCGGGCGGCATCGTCGGGTACCGCGTGAAACGGTTGGTCGCGCGTGTCATCAAGCATGGTCAGGACTCCCCCACAGCGCGGTACGCACCCCTTGCGGCCAAGCCTTGGGATCGAACCCGTGATGCTTGAATAAACTGAGTGCGATACGTTCGAGCCCGAACCCACAGCAACCGGTATGCGCGAGCGCTCCATCGTGCGTGTTGATCTTCCAGAGCCCGCTGAACTTGTCGCGATGATAGTTGAAGCTGCCGCACGCGGTCGGCTTTTCATCGTTGATGACCGGCACGATCAGTTCGAACTTCAGCTCCTGTTCGCGCTGACTGCTCGCCATGATTTTGCCGCCGCGCCCGAAGAAGGGGTCGTTGGCTACCGCGATCGTGTGCGGCAATTCCAGCCATTGCATCATCCGTTGCGCGTGGGCGATCCAATCTTCGCGAAATGCCAGAATCTCTTCCGGCGTGCCCATCCGAACGAATTCACGCTGCCGGAACATGATCATCCGTTCCGGGTCGAGCGATGGTTCATGGCGGCAACAGTACGAGAAAATATCGATCAGGCGACCGCCCTCGGGCAACGCGCCCCGCGCGGCCATCACCGGGTACACCGGATAGCAAGCAACCGGTGTCAGCACGAGCTTCGTCGGCGTCACGTCTTCGGTCCAGTCTTCCTGCTTGTCCAGGCACTTCAACAAACGTTGATGACTGCGATCGTCGCCGCAAAAACTGAATACGGAACCGATCTGGTCGGGAAAATTGTTCCAATAACCGCTTTGCTCCAGCACCTCACGGCTCATCGCCGGCGGAAAGCGCAGAACTTCTACCGGCTTCTCGGCCCCCCACGCGCCGATCATGTCGCTGACACGTTCCACCACATCTTCGAATGTCGCACTCCGGCCGTACAGGCCGTTGACGCCGGTGGAAATCAGGAGTCCCGCTTCGAAAAGCTGTTGCAGATAGACGGGCGTGACAGTCTTATGCGTCGCGTCGGCAACAGCAGTCGGCGAGATTTCACCGATCAACGTATCCGAATCGACCCGATCCATTTCGGCGGTGAGTAGGCTCATTCAAGTTTCCTGGGAAAGTGAGGGTACGCGCGATTTAAGCGATTAACCGTTCATTGCACGCATGACGTTCACGCCACGTCATGCGTGCAATGACAACATGGCGCAATCCTAAAACCCGCTGACGCCATGCTCCGTTCCCTAACCCACAGAAGCATCGAATATTTATGAAGCGCTTTAAATGCCAGTCGTCGCTTGACATTATCAAAATAGGCAAATTAACAACATCTGCTTTTTTTATTTCACTACCGCCCCCATGTTTTCGTCAATTCACACGGGGGAGCAAAAAAACGGAAGACGTAATTTTGACAACGTGACAAGACATTGGCGCGACGTATTAATCGGCATCAATGCCCGCTTCGCTCGGCATGCAACGCTGCGCTCGCGTTTAAAAATGGATCACGGTACGTATCGATTTGCCGCTGTGCATCAGTTCGAACGCCTCATTGATGTCCTCCAACGGTAACTCGTGCGTGATGAACGGATCGAGATCGATTTCTCCGTTCATCGATTGCTCGACCATACCGGGCAGTTGCGTGCGGCCTTTGACGCCGCCGAACGCGGAGCCGCGCCATACCCGCCCCGTCACCAACTGAAATGGCCGGGTATGAATCTCCTTGCCGGCGCCGGCGACGCCAATAATCACACTCTCGCCCCACCCCTTATGGCAGCACTCGAGCGCCGAGCGCATCACATCCACATTACCGATGCATTCGAAGCTGAATTCCACACCGCCATCGGTCAATTCAACGATCACTTCCTGAATGGGCTTTTGATAATCCTTCGGATTCAATACGTCGGTTGCGCCCATCAACTTAGCCAACGGAAACTTGTCCGGATTGGTATCGATGGCAATAATGCGACCCGCTTTCGCTTGCTTCGCACCCTGAATGACGGCCAAGCCAATTCCCCCGAGCCCGAACACCGCGACCGTATCGCCTTCCTTCACTTTTGCAGTGTTATGCACGGCGCCGATACCGGTGGTGACACCACAACCCAACAGGCATACTTTCTTCAGCGGCGCGGCCGGGTTGACGACCGCCAGCGAAATTTCCGGCACCACCGTGTACTCGCTGAAAGTCGAGCATCCCATATAGTGATAAATTGGCTCGCCGTTATAGGAAAACCGCGTGGTGCCGTCCGGCATCAATCCTTTACCTTGCGTCGCGCGAACGGCTTGGCACAGATTCGTCTTGCCGGACAGGCAGAATTTGCACTCGCGGCACTCTGCCGTATAGAGCGGGATCACATGGTCGCCCACATTGACCGAGGTCACGCCCTCGCCCACCTCGATGACGATTCCGCCGCCTTCATGACCCAGCACCGCCGGAAAAATCCCTTCAGGATCGTCACCGGAGAGCGTAAAGGCATCGGTATGACACACGCCGGTATGCGTGATCTTGACCAGCACTTCCCCCTTCTTTGGCGGCGCGACATCGATTTCGACGATTTCGAGCGGCTTACCTGGGCCAAACGCAACGGCTGCACGTGATTTCATTGTTTTCTCCGGTTCAAGACATTATTTGAGATAGGAACGGACCAGCATCGTGACTTCTTCGACCCGGGCCGCTCGATCTTGCTCAGAATCGACGGCGGCGCCAAAGACTTCACGCATGTGCGCTTCCATGACTTCCGACATCAGGCCGTTCACGGCACCGCGAATGGCGGCAATCTGCTGAAGCAGCGCCGCACATTCCGAACCCGCCTCCAGCGCGCGTTCCAACGCCTCCGTCTGACCGCGGATACGGCGTACGCGGCTCAGCACGCGCTTTTTTTCCTGGGGTGAATGGGGCATATCGGTGTCGGTTAGTGTACTGGGCCATAGTATATTCGACTGCGTTCCCGCTGTCGTCGATAGACAGTGTTCCAGCGGGTCGGATATCAGATGGTCGGGTGGTCGCGGCGATCGGACAATTTCCTGAAACGCGACGGCCCCGGCCGCTGCACGGGCCTTGTGCGCTGCACCTCGGACCCATCGCCAATAATCGTGATTTAATAGCCTAGACAGTGTGACCCTATGTCACAAGCGAGGGGAGAACCGTCAGCGGCGCAGCGTCTCGTCACCGCGCTGCCCCTATCTTAATAACGCACGCAGATGCCCGCCCCTGATACGGCGGATCCGCGACACCTGACGAGGTCGTGCATGGTTCCAGAACAGACAATGCAGCGCGCGCTTGCGTTGATGGCGAGATCGACGAATGACACCGAAGTGAGTACCGGATCAGCGGATTCAGCAGAAGCGGATTCGGGGTGGGCGCCGCCATCCGGTCGTCGCCGCTGCCTATTAGGGATTGCCGGTGAGCCTGGCGCGGGGAAATCGACGCTCGCGCATGCGCTGGCCGAGGCACTGAACGAGCAGGACATCGCCGCACTGGTGGTGCCGATGGACGGTTTTCACCTTGCCAATGCTGCATTGGCGGAACTCGGCCGGGCGAATCGGAAAGGCGCACCGGACACCTTCGACGCTGACGGCTATATTGCGTTGCTGGAACGTCTGCGTCGTCATACACCCGGCGAGACCGTCTACGCACCCGCCTTCCACCGTGACATAGAAGAACCGATCGCCGGCGAAATTGCCGTTCCGGACGAAGTCGAATTCATCATCACCGAGGGCAACTATCTGCTGCTCGACGATGCGCCCTGGCCGCGCGTGCAAGCGCTGCTCGACGAAACCTGGTTTGTGGATGTAGACGCGAAGCAGCGGCACCAGCAACTGCTGCAACGACACATGCGGTACGGCCGTACCACCCAGGCTGCCCTCGCCTGGATAGAGAACACCGACGAGCCCAACGCCCGGCGCATCGTTGCTAATGCCGGTAAAGCGGACTTTCGTGTGCCATGGGCGTGAGCGCGCGCGCCATGCGATTGATCTTCTTCCCGCGCATGACGGTGCCCATGCGCACAGCACGCGCCGGAGGACGGGATCGCGCCCCTTAGCACGAGCCAATCGCCGGCGAGCAACCGGCACCCATCACTGTTTGCTAGCAGCCGTCGCGCGATGCGTCAGCCACGTCGGCAACAACCAAAACCACCCATTTTTGCACCTGATCGCGGCCTCATAATATTTGGAGACATGTATGCAATCGATTCCAGAATCCCCCCCTCTGGCCCGGCCAGTCGCACAGCAAAGGCAACTGGTTCTCTGGATCGCGGTGATCGCGGCATTAGGAGGACTGTTATTCGGATATGACACCGGCATCGTGGGTGTCGCGCTGCTTGGACTGGGGCGGCAATTTGCGCTCGACGACAGCCTGAAGCAATTCGTCACGGCCGCCATTATCTTTGGCGCATTGTTCGGCTGCCTGGGGACAGGCCCGCTGTCGGATCGGTTTGGGCGTCGCCGAATGGTGATCGTCGTCGGCCTAGTCTTCGCGATCGGTTCCGTGTGTTCGGCGTTATCGCCCAGTGTCGCCGTCTTGATCGTGTCGCGCTTCATTCTGGGCTTGTCTGCCGGCAGTGCGACGCAAATCGTCCCGGTGTATATCGCCGAGGTCGCACCGCCAGAGCATCGCGGCAAGCTGGTCACCCTGTTTCAGTTCATGGTCGTGTTCGGCATTACGGTCGCGTATTTCACCGGTTTTGCGTTGGGCGAGCACTGGCGCTGGATGTTCGCGCTCGGCGTGGTCCCCGCGGTGGTCTTGCTGACCGGGATGGTGCTGTTGCCGGAAAGCCCGCGCTGGCTGCTCGTCAAAGGCCGCGAACGCGATGCGTTGGCGGTGTTGGAACGTGTCCGGGGCAACCCGGCACAAGCCCGCGCAGAGCTTGAAGAAATCCGCGGCGTGGCCGAGCAACCGGGAGGTCAATGGCGCGATCTCGCGAAACCGTGGATTCGACCGGCCGTCATCGTGGGTGCGTCGATATCGATGTTCTCGCAGATCACCGGCAACAATGCGTTGATCTACTATGCGCCGACGATTCTGACGCACGCCGGCTTCTCCGATCGTGCGGCCGTCTTGGGCACCGGTGCGAGCACCCTGCTGGTGGTCGTCATGACGGTGGTGGGCAGTTTTCTCGTCGACCGCATCGGGCGCCGGACCTTCCTGCTGTGGACCATTCCGGGATCGATCGTCGCGCTGCTGCTGATGGGCTATCTGTTCTTGGGGGCCGGCCCGACGAACGATGTGAGCCGCATCTTGGTCGTCGTCTGTCTTGCTGCCTATCTGATGCTGAATTGCGGCGGCTTCGGCGTCTGCATCTGGCTGATCAACTCCGAGGTGTATCCGCTATTCGTGCGAGGCAAAGGCGCATCGTTGGGCGCCTTCAGTCATTGGTTCTTTGACCTGCTGGTCACGCTGACGACACTGAGCCTGGTCAGCGCACTGGGACCGGCCTATACGTTCTGGCTTTATGCGGCGATTTCCGTCGGCGCATTGGTCTTTATCTGGTTTTTAGTGCCGGAGACGCGCGGCAAGACGCTGGAACGCATCGAACACGACTTGCGCGATCGACGCTTCTATCCGTATCAGCACAAGCGTGCTGGATCGGGGCAGCAGGTTTAGCCTCGTGATGCGCCGGTGAGACGACCGGTGCACTCGGCATGCGCGGTGTCAATCTGCGATCGCAAAAACCGACTGCATCGGGGTGAACCCCAAGGCGAGCCGCGTAGATATTGTTAGCAACGGTCATACGAGCCGGCCGCTTTTTTTCCGTCTCAAGCGGGTTGCTCGAAGCTGCCGGGACTGTTCTCGGTGCCGCTCCAATCGGGCTGCCGCTCGCGTTCTGCCCGTTGCAATGCAGCGCGGACGCCCTCCGCATCGAAATCGGTGCCATAGGCCGGCGACCCCGGTTGCTGGCGCCAGGAATTATCGATGCCGCCGTTGTCCACCGCATCGAAACCGATTTCGTTGATCAGCTGCATCAGGACCTTTTTCGCCTCTGCTGAGTCGCCGGATACCGGGAGCGCGATCCGGTTCGGTGTGCCCTCGGGCTGACCTTTGTCGCGCAAATGCACTGCGTAAATATTATTGAACGCCTTCAGGACCGGACGACCGATTTGCTCGGCAACCCATGCGCTTTCCATCATGCCGCCCTCGATGGCTTCGATCCTGCCGTCGCGTTGGCGCGGATAATAATTCCCGGTATCCACGATGACCGTGCTCGCGGGGACATCCGCAAACAATCCCTTTGGCAGATTCAGCACCTTCTTTTCCGGAATGGTAACGACGATCAGCGCCGCCCCGCTCACCACCTCTTTCAATTCGCCTGGCGTGGCCCCGGTCTCCTGGGCGACATCGTTGAGCGATTGTGGACCGCGTGAATTACCAATCGTCACCTGGTGGCCGCGCTCGACCAGTCGAACCGCCAATGCTTTGCCGATATTGCCCGCGCCAATAATTCCGATTTTCATTGTCTTCTCCATTGGGTCAGATGCCTGTCGGCGTAAAGCATGAAGCCGCGCAAGTCGCGTGCCGGGCGATCGACATCACACCGATGCCACATCATCGGCTAGGCTATCGCTGAAACGACGCGAACTCAGACAGAGGTGAAGCAAGACATGAATCACGATTCAAAGCATCGTTGCGCATGGGTCGGACAAGATCCGCTGATGCAGGCTTACCACGACACTGAATGGGGCGTACCGATCCGTGATTCCCGTCTTTTATGGGAGACGCTCATGCTGGAGGGATTCCAGGCGGGGCTTTCTTGGCAAATCATTCTGCGCAAGCGCGAAGCGTTTCGAGAGGCGTTTGCAGGGTTTGTACCGGAGGCTGTCGCGAATTTCGGCGCCGCCGACGTCGAGCGATTGATGCAGAATCCCGGCATCGTCCGCGCTCGTGCAAAAATCGAAGCCACGATCAAAGGTGCGCAGATCTATATCGATATGCGCGAACGAGGTGAAGCGTTCTCGACGTTTTGCTGGTCGTTCACGCAACGGACATCGCTGCGGGGGACGGGCCGCGATACGGAGACGGCCCTCTCGGCAACGATCTCGAAGGAACTCAAGCGCCGCGGGTTCAAATTCGTCGGGCCGACCATCACGTTCGCGTGGATGCAGGCCGTGGGTATCGTCAACGACCATGCCGAAGGATGTTTTCGCCGAAGCGAAGACAACGACGCGTCGCGGGGCTAGCCGCTAGCGCAGGCGGGAGATTATTGACGCGTCGTGTAATGGGTCGTGGCCGGCCCGTCGCGGCCCATGGCGGCACGGCACGCCACGCCTCACGTCACGCCATGCGAGCGCACCGTGGTCGCGGACACCGCACGCCTGCGCCGGTCTATTCCGGCGACGTCAGCTTGTCTTGCGTCTTCGTATCGAAGTCGCGCGCATCGTGACGTTCATGCAGTTGACTGGACGGTTCACCGAACACCCGATTGACCATGCGGCCCCGCTGCACCGCCGGGCGTTGGCCGATCGCATCGGCCCATCGTTGTACATGACGGTATTCCTGCACCGACAGAAATTCCGCCGCGTCGTACAGCCAGCCCTTCGCCAATGCGCCGTACCACGGCCAGATCGCGATATCGGCAATCGTATAATCACTACCCGCCACGTAGGCGTTGTTCGCGAGTTGCTTGTCCAGCACATCGAGCTGCCGCTTCACCTCCATCGTGAAGCGATCGATCGGATAGGCCATTTTCGACGGCGCATACGCATAGAAATGGCCAAATCCACCGCCGACGTAGGGCGCGCTTCCCATCTGCCAGAACAGCCAGGACAAACATTCGGCTCGCGCACTCGGCTCGCTGGGTAGCAACGCCCCGAATTTTTCTGCGAGATACAGCAGAATCGCGCCGGATTCGAAGACCCGGATCGGCTTCGGCCCGCTGCGGTCCATCAGCGCTGGGATCTTGGAATTCGGATTCACATCGACAAAGCCACTGCCGAACTGATCGCCATCGCCGATTTTGATCAGCCAGGCGTCGTACTCCGCCCCGCTATGGCCCAGTGCCAATAATTCCTCCAGCATCACGGTGACTTTGACACCGTTCGGGGTAGCGAGCGAATAGAGCTGCAGGGGATGATCGCCTACCGGCAGTTCCTTATCGTGGGTGGGGCCGGAGATCGGTCGGTTGATGCTGGCGAAGCGGCCGCCGCTGTCTTTGTTCCATGTCCACACGCTGGGTGGCACGTACTCATCGGATTCGGGCATGCTGAAAGGTCCTTTGCGTTTCGTTTTGGAGAGCAAGATCAACGCAAGGGTACCGCAGAAACGGCATATTGACCGGGGACGGCCGCGCTTCGGCGCGCTCCGTTGGTCGGAATTGAGATCGACGTCACCCGGTCGCGCGACGAGGGACGGAACGTCGATATCTGATGCGGTACCTGCTCGACAAAAACATCATCAGCGATATCACAAAACCAGTGCCATCCGACTCACTACTGACGTGGATGGCGCAGCGGACCGAGGACAGTTGTTCATTGCGACTTTCACGATTGCCGACATTCGTCGCGGATTGCTAGAGACGCCCGAGGGAAAACGGCGTGATCAACTCGATGCCTGGTTTTGGGGCCCGAGGGTCCTCAATCATTGTTCTGTGGACGGGTACTTGCCTTCGATGAACGCGCAAGTCTGATTTGGGCTCGCCTCATGGCAGATGGCAAAATGCGCGGACAGCCCAGAAGCGCACTCGACACGATTATCGCGGCCGTCGCGGAAGCTAATCATTGCATCGTGGTGACCGACAACAAAGAAGACTTCCCTGGCGTCGAAACAACCAACCCTATTAGAGTGGGTGCTTGATCAGCAAGTGACAGGCAACCTCACTTCGGCAGGCAAGCAAATACGATCAAACAAGAAAAGGCGCCGCAGCGCCTTTTTTACCTCATATCAAGCCGAGTTGGCAAAAGCAAACCCATCCCACTCTGTCATCAACGGGTCTCGTAAGCCCAAGTGATTAAAGGGATTTTCTGATCGACACAAACCATACCGTCGCCATCTACCGTCAAAATCACGCGCTTAATGCTGGCGCGGGTGATGGAGCGATTTGCGCGGCGTCGACACTTTCGGGCCTATTGTCGATCAGGATGCATCTTAGCGCGCTCAGACTTGCCTTGGAATGACCGATTCTTCCCCTGCTTACGGCGTCATTCCACCGAGTGTTCTGGCCGCCTGCTCAAGCCCACCCAGTACGACATCTGCGACACGCGATGAGAAGTCTTGCGGCAATTCGGCTTGCACTTCGGCGATCGCCACTGGGGTACGGGCAAGCACTTCTTCGATGATCGGCTCTGCGGTCGAGGCATAGCCGACTTTCTGTGCGGTGCTATTGAAGTGCCTGCGCTGAATGCCGTGCATCTCGTAGTGCCGGTTCTTGCCGAGCAAGGCCATCGCCAGCTTGATGTCATACGGCGACCACTGGCTGGGACCATCGCCCAGCACCGGGTAGACCGACATCACGTCATACAGCGGGGTCAACTGGAAACGACCACGAGGCAGAAGCTGGATGCTGAAGTTCTTGGCATGGCCGTCGGGCGCCCGCAGCAACCAGAACAGCACCTGCGCCGCCATCAACGTCTTCATGTCAGCCTCGGCATTCACCGATTGCCGCAGCGTGCCGAACAGGGCCTTGAGGCCTGGACCGCCCTCGTTCTCGTATTTGCGCAATGGCGAGCAGCCCTCGACCTGGCAAAAGTCTTCCTGTGGCAGACGCATGAGCCACTGCCCATTGGGTGCGACGCGCCGGTCGAAACGCTCCACCACCAGCACACGCTGTCGGCCGAAGGTCGCGATATGGGCATCGGCCACGGGCAACCCGTAGGCTTTCAGCAGCCGCAAGCACAGCCATTCGTTGTCGACCGACGTGCTGAAGTCCGCCCGCCGCCCGCCCATCAGGCCGAGCGGAAGCTTGAAGATGTGGCTCGTCGGCGTGGCGCCACGCGGCGCGAGCCATTGCCCGTCCCACCAAAGGAAGGCCGTTTTCTCCTGCGCCCCGGCCAGCGCAATGCGGAAGTCCGCGTCCGGGTCCCGGCCCCCGGCGAAGGCCTGCGGCGAAAC
>CAWUJR010000067.1:0-12448 GCA_963922375.1 uncultured Robbsia sp. | reverse complement strand
CCTGGGATGCCTCGTCGCCGGGCGCGAAGCGTTGCCACGGGTTCGCGCAGCCGGTCATGGCCCCGGCAATCAAGAGGGCCGCCGCAGTGCGGCAGAGCAGGGTGGGGGCAGGCATCAGTGCATTACTCCAGTGCTGTCTATTACCGGCATCATATGCTAGAATCCGCGATTCGACCTTCGATGAGTCTGTCGCGGGCGAATTCACGGCACGGCCCTTTCTTCCGTGACCGCATGTTAATTAGGTAATTTAAGGAAAATCATGTCCGTATCCGAAATCAACAAGACTGAGATCGTCGCGAAGTATGCGCGTGCACCGAAAGACACGGGTTCGCCTGAAGTCCAGGTTGCGCTGCTGACCGCACGTATCAACGAATTGACGTCGCACTTCAAAGAACACAAGAAGGATCATCACAGCCGTCGCGGTCTGCTCGCGATGGTGAGCCGTCGCCGCAAGCTGCTCGACTACCTGAAGAAGGGTGAGGCAGACCGTTACCGCGCACTGATCGAAAGCCTGGGTCTGCGTAAGTAATCGGTAGTACGTTAGTCTGCGAGCGGTTGCCGGCCCCGCCGATGCCTGTGTCAGCTACCTGATACAGGCATTTTGTTTTTCTGCGGTGCGGTTTTTGCGCGGTACAGCGCTTTGTGTCATTCCATCGGCGTATTGGCGTCGCGTCCCGTCGAAAGCGCGGCGAGCGCCGTTCGTGCCCGATACCGACGCGCGTGGTCGAAGCGTTCGATCCAACGTAGGTCGTTGGAATGGCATAGCACGCCGCTGTCCGCCGCCGTCCCGTTGCGCGAATGCGCAGTCGTACAAAAGGAGCGTCAATGTCAATGTTCAATAAAGTAGTAAAGAGCTTCCAGTGGGGACAGCACACGGTGCGCATGGAAACGGGCGAAATCGCTCGTCAGGCCAGCGGCGCAGTACTCGTCGATATCGATGAAACCGTGGTGCTCGCGACCGTCGTCGGCGCGAAAAATGCGAAGCCGGGTCAGGATTTCTTTCCGCTGACCGTCGACTATCTCGAGAAGACCTACGCGGCCGGCCGGATCCCGGGCGGTTTCTTCCGCCGCGAAGGCCGTCCGTCGGAAGGCGAAACGCTGATTTCGCGCTTGATCGACCGTCCGTTGCGCCCGTTGTTCCCGGAAGGCTTCTATAACGAAGTCCAGGTCGTCGTGCACGTGCTGTCGATCAATCCGGATGTGCCGGCCGACATCCCGGCGCTGATCGGTGCCTCGGCGGCATTGGCCGTGTCGGGCCTGCCGTTCGACGGTCCGGTCGGTGCTGCACGCGTCGCGTATGTCGACGGTCAGTATGTGCTGAACCCGAATCGCTCGCAGATGCCGGCATCGAAGCTGGATCTGGTCGTTGCCGGGACCGAGACCGCCGTGTTGATGGTGGAATCGGAAGCCGACCAGCTGCCGGAAGACGTGATGTTGGGCGCAGTCGTGTTCGGTCACGAGCAGATGCAGGTCGCGATCGACGCGATCCACGATCTGGTCAAGGACGGCGGCAAGCCCGAGTGGGACTGGCAGCCGGCAGCGAAGGACGAGGCGCTGATCAAGCGTGTCACCGAGTTGGCCGAGCCGGATTTCCGCGCCGCCTACCAAATTCGCGAAAAGCAGCAACGCACGACGCAACTGCGCAATGCGGTGGCGAATGTGACCCAGGCGCTGACCGCAGTCGAAACGCAGACGGGCGAGAAAGCGCCGGATGCGACCACGCTCGGCAACATCCTGTTCGACCTCGAGTCGAAGATCGTCCGCAACCAGATTCTGGCCGGCGAGCCGCGTATCGACGGTCGTGACACGCGTACCGTGCGTCCGATCGAAATCAGCACTGGCGTGCTGCCGCGTACGCACGGCTCGGCGCTGTTCACGCGCGGTGAAACGCAAGCGCTGGTCGTGGCCACCCTCGGCACGAAGCGCGACGAGCAGATCATCGACGCGCTGGAAGGCGAGCACCGCGAACGCTTCATGCTGCATTACAACATGCCGCCGTTCGCTACGGGCGAAACCGGCCGTGTCGGCACGCCGAAGCGCCGCGAAATCGGCCACGGTCGTCTGGCCAAGCGCGCATTGGCCGCTTGCCTGCCGAACGAGGAAGATTTCGGCTACACGATCCGTGTGGTGTCGGAAATCACCGAATCGAACGGTTCGTCGTCGATGGCGTCGGTGTGTGGCGGCTGTCTCGCGCTGATGCACGCCGGGGTGCCGATGAAGGCGCATGTGGCCGGTATCGCGATGGGTTTGATCCTCGAAGAAAGCGAGCAAGGCAAGCGCTTTGCGGTGCTGACCGACATCCTGGGCGACGAAGATCACCTGGGCGACATGGACTTCAAGGTGGCAGGGACCGAAAACGGTATCACCGCGCTGCAGATGGACATCAAGATCCAGGGCATCACGAAGGAAATCATGCAGGTCGCGCTGGCCCAGGCACGCGAAGGCCGCATCCATATCCTCGGCAAGATGACGTCGTCGGTATCGGGCGCGAACGTCGAGTTGTCTGAATTTGCCCCGCGGATGATCAAGATGAAGATCAACCCGGAGAAGATTCGTGATGTGATCGGCAAGGGCGGCTCGGTGATTCGCGGGCTGTCCGAAGAAACCGGCACCACGATCGATGTCAGCGAAGACGGCGTCGTGACGATTTCGGGCACCAGCACCGAAGGCATGGAAGAAGCGAAGCGCCGGATCGGCAACATCACGGTCGAAGTGGAAGTGGGCCAGGTCTACACCGGCACCGTGCTGAAGCTGTTGGATTTTGGCGGCATCGTCAACATCCTGCCGGGCAAGGACGGTCTGTTGCACATCTCTGAAATCGTCAACGAGCGAATCAAGGATATCAACGACTATCTGAAGGAAGGCCAGGTTGTCCGCGTGAAGGTCATCCAGGTGGACGAAAAGGGTCGGATTCGTTTGTCGGCAAAAGCCCTGCTGGCAGAAGAAGGCGCGACGCCGCCCGCTGCCGAGTAATGTGGCAGGCGGCAGCGCAAAGGCATTGCCAACTGTGTTGCCGAGCGCATTGCCAAGTATCAAGCGGCGAGGCTGTCGGGTCGACCGCCTCGCTTCGGCAGCTTGAGGCAAAATAGGGGAGCACTCGGTTTTTCACTTATCCGGGACTTCCTGAAACAAGGAATCGTCGGTGTCGCCTGTTGTGCGTACCGACGGTTTTTTTTTGGACATCCGCACGATGAAAGTCATTGAGATTGCCGCGTTTGGTGGACCTGAAGGGCTGCAGCTCGCTGAGCGCGATACGCCGGTGCCGAAAGCTGGCGAAGTATTGATCAAGGTGAGCGCGTCTGGCGTCAACCGCCCCGATGTATTCCAGCGTCAGGGACATTACCCGCCACCGCCCGGCGCATCGGACCTGCCGGGTCTCGAAGTGGCCGGGAAGGTCGTCGGCGGCGACCTCGCGCTGGCGAGCGGTTTCGGTTTGGGCGACCGGGTCTGTGCGTTGATCGCCGGCGGCGGCTATGCCGAATACGCAGTGGCCCCGGTCGCGTCGTGCCTGCCGGTGCCCACTGGCTTGAGCGATGTCGAGGCGGCATCGTTGCCGGAGACGTTCTTTACCGTCTGGAGCAATGTGTTCGATCGTGCTGGACTGGGGCGCGGCGAGGGTGGATCGAACGAGACGCTGCTCGTGCAAGGGGGGTCCAGCGGGATCGGTGTGACCGCGATACAACTGGCGAGCGCGTTCGGTTTTCGCGTATTCGCGACCGCCGGTAGCGCGGAGAAATGCGCTGCGTGCGAGCGTCTGGGTGCGTCGAAAGCGATCAACTACCGCAGCGAAGACTTCGTCGATGTGGTGCATGGGCTGACCGACGGTCGCGGCGTCGATGTGATCCTGGATATGGTCGCGGGCGATTATCTACCCAGAGAGTTGAAAGCGCTGGCCGACGGCGGGCGCATCGCCTTGCTCGCGTTGCTGGGCGGTGCCAAAGCGGAAATCGATCTGGGTGCGGTATTGCGCCGTCGGCTCACGATCACCGGATCGACGCTGCGCGGGCGGCCGAACGATTTCAAAGCGCGCATCGCCGCGCAGTTACGGGCGAAGGTCTGGCCGCTACTCGAATCGGGTCAGGTTCGCCCGATCGTGCATGAGGTCGTTCCTGCGGCAGAGGCGTCGCGTGCGCACGTATTGATGGAGTCGAGCGAGCATATCGGTAAAATTGTGCTGGCTTGGTAACAGATTGGCAGGTCGACGCGGGGTAAATTTGACCCCGAGGCAGGCGGCAACGTAAAATGCAGCGTTTTGCTCCAAGGTTATCCTTGGCTATCGGCTCGTTCCCGCTTGTTTTCATTCGTCGACGCCGATCGTCGGCACCGATTTCATAACAAGAGAGACCGCTTACGATGTCAGCACAACACCTGTCCGAAAGAAACGTCCGCATGGTTGTCGGGAACTGGAAGATGCATGGCAGTCTGGCCTCGAATGCGCCGTTGCTGGGTGCGTTACTGGAAGGGGTCTCGGCGTTGCCCGCGCATGTCGCGGTGGGTGTCTGCGTGCCGTTTCCGTATCTCGCGCAGACCGAGCAGGCATTGAAGGGGAGCCGCCTGAGTTGGGGCGTCCAGGACGTGGCCCAGCATGCGGCCGACAAAGGCGCCTTCACCGGCGACGTGTCCGCCAGCATGGCAAAAGATTTCGGTGCGACGCTGGCGATTGTCGGTCATTCCGAGCGTCGCCATCTGCATCACGAGACGGACGCCGTTGTCGTCGAAAAGACGCGGCAGGCACTCGCGCTCGGTTTGACACCGGTGGTATGTGTTGGCGAAACGCTCGCGGAGCGCGAGTCGGAGCGAACCGAGGCGGTGGTGGGAGCGCAACTGGCAGCCGTATTGGCGGCATTCGAGGTCGACGCACTGCGCCGTATCGTGTTCGCCTATGAACCGGTATGGGCGATCGGCACCGGTAAAAGCGCGTCGGCGCAACAAGCGCAGGACGTGCATTCATTTTTGCGCGCGCAATTGATACAGAAGGATGCGTCGTTGGCCGTCGCCACATTGCTGTATGGCGGGAGCGTGAAGCCGGGTAACGCGGCGGAGTTGTTCGGCCAGAACGATATCGACGGCGGTTTGATCGGTGGTGCGGCATTGGTTGCTGAGGATTTTCTGGCGATTTGCGCGGCTGCGGCAGGGTAGGTTTTTTTAATCGGTGGGTTTCGTTGAGGCATTCGATAGCTCGAATGACAAAGTAATGGTGTTGTTGAAGTCCTTGATTATCGTCCTTCAGATTTTGTCGGCGCTGGGCGTCATTGGCCTGGTACTGGTGCAGCACGGCAAAGGTGCGGATATGGGTGCCGCATTCGGTAGCGGGTCGTCGGGCAGCTTGTTCGGTGCGTCGGGTTCGTCGAACTTTCTGTCGCGTTCGACCGGCGTATTGGCCGCGATCTTCTTTGCTTGCACGCTCGGTCTGACGTATCTCGGCTCGACCGGTCGCCTGACAACGTCCGCAGGGGTGATGGGGTCGGTGCCGGCTCCGGTGGCGGCACCGGCTTCGGGCTCAGCACCGCTGGCCTCGACGACGGGCGCATCGGGTGTCATCGCGACGGCGCCTGCACCCGTGGCCGCAAGTGGCGCGACGCAATCGTCCGACGTGCCGAAGTAAGCAGAAAACTGCTGTGCAGATCGGTCAGAATGCCCAATTCTGGTTGATCATTGCAGTCAGACAGGTTACAATTTAATTCTTGTCGCGATGGCAGTTTCTAGCGACAGCGAGGATGCGTTTCGGCATACTTCGCGTTCGCGAAGGGGTGGTATATCGCGCAAATGAAGTCGATCGAATGGCGGCGTGATATCTCAGTTTGGATGTCTTCTGCATCGTTCGTTCGCGAGAATAGTCGTTGTGTTGCGCTATTGTTGGCGTCGTGATATCCGGGTAAACGCAATAGTATGTTGAGCGTTGCGGTGCGACAAAATGGCGCATTACGAAGTAAAATTACGCATGGCCTTAGATCATGCGTAAGTAGTTTTAGCCGACGTGGTGAAATTGGTAGACACGCTATCTTGAGGGGGTAGTGACGAAAGTCGTATGAGTTCGAGTCTCATCGTCGGCACCATGATGTAGAACAATGCCAGCCTGTTGCAGAGACGCTTCGGCTGGCATTGTTTCGTAAGGCGTAGGATCGTGAGCGTCGCGATGGCGCAAACGGTTCCCGGGCAGGGAGGTTTCCTGTTTTCGAAGCGCAACTACTAATAAGAGGATTGCCGTGAACCTCGCGCCTTATTTCCCCGTCCTGCTCTTTATCCTCGTGGGTATCGGTCTAGGCGGCGGCCTAATCGGTGTTGGCAAGCTCCTCAGTCCCCATAAGCCAGATGTCGAGAAGAACTCTCCGTACGAATGCGGTTTCGAAGCATTCGAAGATGCACGGATGAAGTTCGACGTACGATACTACCTGGTTGCCATTCTTTTCATCATTTTCGATCTCGAAACGGCTTTCCTGTTCCCGTGGGGCGTAGCGCTCCGCGATGTGGGTTGGCCGGGATTCATGGCGATGATCGTTTTCATCCTTGAATTCGTCCTCGGCTTCGTCTTTCTGTGGAAGAAGGGCGCGCTGGACTGGGAGTGATGTAACGATGCAAATGGGGTGATGCGGCGAGCTGCTAAAGTGTCTGCCACGCGGTTGCCGCTATTGGCCTTGTCGCTATCGTGCCGATGTCCGCACTGAGATCGCCCGAACCCAATTGGGTGTCACGTCTGGAAGTGCCTGGAGTGTGAGCAAATGAGTATCGAAGGGGTCTTGAAGGAAGGGTTTGTCACCACTTCGGCCGACAAACTGATCAACTGGACGCGCACGGGGTCGTTATGGCCGATGTCGTTCGGCCTCGCCTGTTGTGCAGTCGAGATGATGCATGCCGGGGCCTCGCGCTATGACCTGGACCGCTTCGGCGTCGTCTTTCGTCCGAGTCCGCGCCAATCCGATCTGATGATCGTCGCGGGCACGCTTTGCAACAAAATGGCGCCTGCGTTGCGCAAAGTCTACGACCAGATGGCCGAGCCGCGCTGGGTGCTGTCGATGGGGTCCTGTGCGAACGGTGGCGGTTATTACCACTATTCGTACTCGGTCGTGCGCGGATGCGATCGCATCGTGCCGGTCGACGTCTATGTCCCCGGTTGCCCGCCCACATCGGAAGCCTTGATCTACGGCATCATTCAGCTGCAAGCCAAGATCAAACGTACCACCACTATCGCGCGGCAATAAAACTGAGTTTCTTATGGCAACAAAACTCGAGACACTGAAAGCGGCGCTTGAGTCTGCACTGGGCGAGCGTGTTGCTCACCTCGTCGAGTCGCTGGGCCAGCTCACATTGACAGTGAAAGCAGAAGATTACCTGAAAGTGACGCAGACCTTACGCGACAATTCGTCGCTCAGGTTTGAGCAGCTCAGCGATCTGGCAGGTGTCGATTATTCAACGTACGGCGAGGGCGCGTACGAAGGTCCCCGGTTCGCGGCGGTGCTGCATCTGCTGTCGATTACACACAATTGGCGTTTGCGCGTGCGCGTCTTTGCCGAGGACGACGATATGCCGGTGCTGCCGTCGGTGATCGAGGTGTGGAATTCGGTGGGATGGTACGAGCGTGAAGCGTTCGACCTGTTCGGCATCATCTTCGATGGTCATCCGGATCTGCGTCGTCTGCTAACCGATTACGGTTTCATCGGCCACCCATTCCGAAAGGATTTCCCGGTCTCGGGTTATGTGGAAATGCGTTACGACCCGGAAGAGAAACGTGTCATTTACCAGCCCGTGACGATCGAACCCCGGGAAATCACGCCCCGCGTGATTCGCGAGGAATCGTACGGCGGATTAAAACACTGACCTCCATTTATCGGGGCCTTCGATGGCAGAAATCAAGAACTACACGCTGAACTTCGGGCCTCAGCACCCAGCCGCGCACGGTGTGCTGCGGTTGGTGCTCGAGCTCGATGGCGAAGTGATCCAGCGCGCCGATCCGCACATCGGTTTGCTGCATCGTGCGACCGAAAAGCTCGCCGAATCCAAGACATTCCTACAGTCGGTGCCGTACATGGACCGTCTGGACTACGTGTCGATGATGTGCAACGAGCACGGCTATGTGATGGCCATCGAGCGCCTGCTCGGTATAGACGTGCCGATCCGCGCAAAATACATCCGCGTGATGTTCGACGAACTGACCCGTCTGCTGAACCACCTGATGTGGATCGGCTCGCATGGTTTGGACGTCGGAGCGATGGGGGTGATGTTGTATGCGTTTCGTGAGCGCGAAGATCTGCTCGATATGTATGAAGCGGTGTCGGGCGCACGGATGCATGCAGCGTATTACCGACCCGGCGGCGTCTACCGCGATTTGCCGGACACGATGCCGCAGTACAAGGCATCGAAGATCCGCAATGCGACCTCGCTGAAGCGCCTGAACGACGCGCGCAGTGGATCGCTGCTCGATTTCATCTGGGATTTCACGGAAACCTTCCCGGGTCATGTCGACGAATACGAAACGCTGTTGACCGACAACCGGATCTGGAAGCAGCGTCTGGTCGGTATTGGCGTGGTGTCGCCGGAGCGCGCATTGCAGATGGGCTTGACCGGAGCGATGTTGCGGGGCTCCGGTGTCGAATGGGATTTGCGCAAGAAGCAGCCGTACGAGGTGTACGACAAGATGGATTTCGATATTCCGGTGGGCGTGAACGGCGATTGCTACGACCGCTACCTGGTTCGCGTCGAGGAGATGCGTCAATCGAATCGGATCATCCGTCAGTGTGTGGAATGGCTGCGCACGAATCCGGGGCCGGTGATGATCGACAATCATAAGGTCGCACCGCCGTCGCGCGTCAATATGAAGAGCAATATGGAGGAGTTGATCCACCACTTCAAACTCTTCACCGAAGGCTTCCATGTGCCGCCCGGTGAAACGTATGCGGCCGTGGAACATCCGAAGGGCGAGTTCGGGGTCTATCTGATTTCGGATGGGGCCAACAAGCCGTATCGATTGAAGATTCGCGCAGCGGGATTTGCCCATTTGTCGGCGCTCGACGAAATGGCACGGGGTCATATGATTGCCGATGCGGTGACGATCATCGGCACCCAGGATATCGTGTTCGGCGAAATCGACCGCTGAGCGTGGCGCACGCGCTGTCGGGTTGCAGGCTATGCCAGCCGTTGCCGACAAGTGCGTCCACCCGCGGTTGGTGCACGGAATGTGGGAGCGCTAGGTCTGCCGCGGAGGCTGTTTTGTTGCCATGGCAGGATTATCGTCCGGTAGGAATTGAAAGAGTCGTGTTTGAAAATGCTCTCTGCTGAAGCTCTGAAGGAAATCGATCGTGCGGTGGCGAAATACCCGCCCGATCAGAAACGCTCGGCCGTGATGGCCTCGCTTGCCGTGGCGCAGGACGAGTTGGGATGGGCATCGCCTGAGGCGATGCAATTCGTTGCCGACTATTTGGGCATGCCGGCGATCGCGGTGCAGGAGATCGCGACGTTCTACAACATGTTCGACACGCGTCCGCCCGGCAAATACAAACTCACGATCTGCACCAACTTGCCTTGTCAGTTGCGCGATGCAGATCGGGCGGCCGACTACATCAAGGAAAAGCTCGGGATCGATTTCAACGAAACCACGGCCGACGGCCGGTTCACGTTGAAAGAGGGCGAATGCATGGGCTCGTGCGGAGACGCACCGGTCCTGTTGCTGAACAACAAGACGATGTGCAGCTTCATGAGCCGCGACAAGATCGACGCATTGATTGCCGAGTTGCAGGATCCGGCGAACGACCATCGTCGCGTGCCGACGAGCACGTCCGAGATCGCGGATGCGCAATATCAAGCATCGCCGGCCCTGTCCCCAAACGCGTCCGTTGCATCGAGTGCCTCGACGTCAGCTGCGTCGTCGAACCAGGAGCTGTCCAAATGACCAGCTTGCACGATCGACATATCAATCCCCTGATTCTTGCCGGCCTGAACGGCGATAACTGGGATCTCAACGGGTATCTCGCGCGCGGCGGCTATAAGCAGCTGCGCCGCATCCTCGAAGAAAAGATTCCGCCCGAGCAGGTGATCGCCGAGGTAAAAGCATCGGGCTTGCGCGGCCGGGGCGGTGCGGGTTTCCCGACCGGGCTGAAGTGGAGCTTCATGCCGCGCCAGTTCCCAGGACAGAAGTACCTGGTCTGTAACTCGGACGAGGGCGAACCTGGTACGTTCAAGGACCGCGACATTCTGCGATACAACCCGCATGCGCTGATCGAAGGCATGGCCATCGGTGCGTACGCAATGGGTATCACCGTCGGCTATAACTACATCCACGGCGAGATCTTCGAGGTCTATCGACGCTTCGAGCAGGCGCTGGATCAGGCCCGTGCCGCGGGCTATCTGGGCACCAATATTCTGGGCACGAGTTTCTCGTTCGAGCTGCATGCGCACCATGGCTATGGCGCGTATATCTGCGGCGAAGAAACCGCATTGCTCGAATCGCTCGAAGGCAAGAAGGGGCAACCGCGCTTCAAGCCGCCTTTCCCGGCGAGCTACGGTCTGTTCGGCAAGCCGACCACGATCAACAATACTGAAACGTTCTCTGCGGTGCCGTTTCTGCTGGCCACCGGGCCGGAAGCTTATCTGGCGCTCGGCAAGCCGAACAACGGCGGCACGAAGATCCTGTCGGTCTCGGGCGACGTCGAGATGCCCGGGAACTACGAAGTGCCGTTGGGCACGCCGTTTCCGAAGTTGCTCGAGCTGGCCGGTGGCATGCGCGGCGGTCGCAAGCTCAAGGCAGTGATTCCGGGCGGGTCGTCGGCGCCGGTTCTGCCGGCATCGGTGATGATGGACATGACGATGGACTACGACGCGCTGGCAAAGGCGAAGTCGATGCTCGGATCGGGCGCGGTCATCGTGATGGACGAAACCCGTTGCATGGTGCGTTCATTATTGCGTCTGTCGTACTTCTATTACGAGGAGTCGTGCGGCCAGTGCACGCCGTGCCGTGAAGGCACTGGCTGGTTGTACCGGATCGTGCGTCGGATCGAGGAAGGCAAAGGCCGTCAGGAAGATATGGATCTGCTGGCGTCGGTCGCCGCCAATATCTCCGGCCGCACGATCTGCGCGCTGGGCGACGCGGCGGCGATGCCGGTCCAGGGGATGCTGCGTCACTTCTCGGACGAGTTCGAATACCACATCGCACACAAGGATTGCCTGCCGGGCACGGAAAGCGCCCACGGACATGCGCATTCGGCCGCGACCAGCGCACATCTGACACATGCCGCGCTCGCGCCTATCGAAAATGAAACGAGTCTGAGCCATGGTTGAACTGGAAATCGACGGCAAAACGGTCGAAGTGCCCGAAGGCAGCATGGTGATGGAAGCTGCAAAGCGGGCCGACACCTATATTCCGCATTTTTGTTATCACAAGAAGCTGTCGATCGCGGCGAATTGCCGGATGTGTCTGGTCGAAGTCGAAAAGATGCCGAAGGCGGTCCCCGCCTGTGCGACGCCGGTGTCGTCCGGCATGATCGTGCGAACCAAATCGGAGAAGGCGGTCAAGAGTCAGCAGGCCGTGATGGAATTCCTGCTAATCAACCATCCGCTGGATTGTCCGATCTGCGACCAGGGCGGCGAATGCCAGCTGCAGGATCTGGCCGTGGGCTATGGCAAATCCGCATCCCGCTATACCGAAGAGAAACGCGTCGTCTTTCATAAGAGTATCGGTCCGCTCGTATCGATGGAGGAAATGTCGCGCTGCATTCATTGCACGCGCTGCGTGCGTTTCGGTCAGGAAGTGGCCGGCGTGATGGAGCTCGGCATGCTGGGGCGCGGCGAGCATGCGGAAATCACCGCCTTTGTCGGCTCGACGGTCGATTCCGAACTGTCCGGCAATATGATCGATCTGTGTCCGGTGGGCGCGTTGACATCGAAGCCGTTTCGTTTCAGTGCCCGGACCTGGGAGCTGACGCGTCGCAAATCGGTCAGCCCGCATGATGGCGTCGGCGCGAACCTGATCGTGCAGATGAAAAACAGCCGTGTGAAGCGCGTGCTGCCGCTCGAGAACGAAGCGGTCAACGAATGCTGGATCTCGGACAAGGATCGGTTCTCGTATGAAGGGCTGAGTAGCCCGGATCGTCTGACCAAGCCGATGATTCGCCAAAACGGCGAATGGCATGAAGTCGACTGGAAGACCGCGCTCGACTACGTGGCCGACAGCTTCGGCAAGATTACCGCGCAGCATGGCAAGGACGCGATCGGCATCCTCGCGAGCCCGCACAGCACGCTGGAAGAACTGTTCCTGCTGAAATCGCTTGCGAACGGCATCGGCACCCCGAATATCGATCATCGCCTGCGTCAGTCGGACTTCAGCGGCGAAGTGCAGGGCGGCGACGGCGTGCGCTGGTTGGGCCTGCCGATCGCCGATCTGGCCAATGTCGATCGGGCGTTCGTGATCGGGTCGCATCTGCGTCGCGACCATCCGCTGTTGGCCTCGCGTCTGCGCCAG
>CAWUJR010000066.1:0-12484 GCA_963922375.1 uncultured Robbsia sp. | reverse complement strand
TTTGTTCCTGAGCGATTACTCGCTGCGGTTCAGAAGTTGGTGTTGCCGTGAACACGGCGACTGAAGCAGCGCCGCCCGCATACACCCCTGCCAACAGTGGCGCGGGAGACGACGGCGTCTATGAGCAGGATAGCGCTGTGCGCATCGCGATCGACGGCGAGCTGACCATCTTCAGCGTGCAGGCGATCAAGCAACGTGTCGACGACGTATGGCCCGCGGCCGAGCATGGCGTGGACCTGGATGTATCCGAGGTGGACGAGGTCGATGGCGCAGGTATTCAATTACTGATGTATTTCCGCCTGCAGGCCGCGGCGAAGCAGCGGTCGTTGCGTCTGCTTTCGCCGTCCGAAGCAGTGAGGGAAGCGTTGTCGTTGGTCCATTTGACATCGTTCTTCCATTACCATGCTTCGACGCAGCGCAGCCCGGATAGGAGCGGTACGTGAAATGAATCTCGATCAAGCGCGGCAAACCTTTGTCGAAGAGTGCAGTGAATTGCTCCAGGACATGGAGACCAGCCTCTTGTCGCTCGCACAGGACGCCGATAGCGATGAGGCGATACGCGTGATCTTTCGTGCGGCGCACACGATCAAAGGGTCGGCAGGGCTGTTCGGACTGGACGCCGTCGTGGCGTTCACGCACGACCTGGAAAGTGTGCTGGACCGCGTACGGGACGGTGTCGTGGCAATCAACCCCACGCTGGTGCAGCTGCTACTGGCGTCAAGAGATCATGTCGCTTTATTGTTGGCGCACTCGGATGCATCGGCGAACGGCGATGCGATCGCCGACGACGAGCCGGAAGGCCTGGCGCTGACGTCGGCATTACGTACCTATCTGCCGGCGTCCCCCCCGGCGTCTGCGCACGACGAGCACCGCATCGCCTCTCTGGACGCAGGCCAGAATGGGCAACCAGCGGTTCGACGAAGCGGGAGCGAAGACGAGAGCCAAAGGCACGGCGGGACGCAAATCGAAACAAAAACGGGAGCGCGAAACCGAGTTCATGAGACGAAAAGTCAAGCGGATTCGGATCGCGAGAATTGGCATCTTTCCCTGCGCTTTGGCCGCGACGTGTTGCGCAACGGTTTGGACCCGCTGTCGTTCATTCGGTATCTTGCCAAGATCGCGGACATTGTCGATGTCGACGTGTTTTTCGACGGCGCGGTCGATCTGAACGAGGTCGATGCAGAAAGTTGCTATCTGGGTTTCGAGATCGCTTTTCGCAGCGATGCCGACAAACAAACCTTATTGAACGTCTTCGAATTCGTTCAGGACGATTGCCGCATCCGGATCCTGCAACCCCGCAGTCGCATCGACGAATATGTCGAACTGATCCGCGAGCTACCGGATCGGGACGACGCCCGACTCGGCGAATTATTGATTCGTGCGGGCACGCTGACCGCACCGGAACTGGAAACGGCGCTGCGGGCGCAAGCCAATGCCGCGCATGCGCCGCTGATCGGTGAGCTGTTGGTCGAGGCGGGAGCCGTCGAGCCGACGGTCGTGGCCGCCGCGCTGGCGAAGCAGCAGCGCGCGAAAGACGTCAAGATGCAAGAGAGCCGCTCGGTCCGCGTCGATGCCGACAAGCTCGACCGCCTGATCGATCTGGTGGGCGAACTGATTACATCGAGTGCCGGTATCGGATTGGCCGCGCATCGCAGCAGCAACGCGGAACTGAAAGAATCGATGTCCCATTTCGTGAATCTGGTGCAGGACGTGCGCGATAGCGCATTACAGCTGCGTATGGTCAAAATCGGTTCGACGTTCAAGAAGTTCGAGCGCGTCGTCCATGATGTCGCTGCGTCTCTCGGCAAGAAAATCGTCTTGCGTACTGCGGGAGAGGATACGGAGCTGGATAAGACCGTCGTTGAAAAAATAGGCGATCCGTTGATGCATCTGATGCGTAATGCGATGGACCACGGTATCGAGGATGTCGTCGAGCGCTTGGCGCGAGGCAAGGCCGCCGAGGGAACGGTTTCTCTGAATGCATATCACGAAGCAAGCAATATCGTCATCGAAGTAAGCGACGACGGTGGCGGCCTTCGCAAAGATCGCATTCTCGAAAAAGCCGTTCAGCGCGGTCTGATCGATCCAGGTGTGGCGTTGAGCGAAAAGGAAATATTCGACCTTATTTTCGAACCGGGGTTTTCTACCGCGGAGGCGGTCTCGACGCTGTCGGGCAGGGGCGTAGGGATGGATGTGGTCAAAAGCAATATCCTGGCCCTGCGCGGCACCGTCGCGATGGATAGTCGCGAAGGCGTCGGAACGACCGTGAAAGTCACGCTGCCGCTGACCCTGGCGATGATCGACGGCTTCCTGGTGCAGGTAGGCGAGTCGATGTTTGTGCTGCCGCTCAGCGCGGTAGATGAGTGCATCGCGTTCGCGCCGGTGCCGGATCGACTGCATGAGTATCTGGATCTGCGAGGGGGGCTCCTCCCGTATGCGAGATTGGGAGAGCTGTTCGCGATACAGACGGAATCGGCGCGAAGGGAGAACGTCGTGGTCATTCGTCACGGCTCGGTGAAGCTGGGCATCGTCGTGGATAAGCTGTTAGGCGAGTTCCAGGCGGTCATCAAGCCGATGAATGAAGTCTTCAAACGTAATCCATTGATCAGTGGCTCGGCGATTCTCGGTGACGGCGGGGTGGCATTGATTGTCGATACGGTTCAGGTGATTGCCAATCTCGAAAAGAAATTTCTCTCTGCGGCATAGCAATATCGGTCATTTCTGGTTGATGAAAATGGTTTATATTTAGTTATTCGAAATAAATGAAGGGAAGAAATTGGTCTGAATGATCATTTTCTTCCGTCTCTATGCGAATTTACAATGATGGGGTTCGTCATGAAATGGTTCAAAGACATGAAAATAGGCGGCAAGCTGGGAGCGGGTTTTACCGCGACCGTCTTGCTCGCGCTGATCCTTGGGGTATTGTCGTTCGTGCAGTTGACGCGACTGAACGACAACACCGATGCATTGGCCAACGACTGGCTGCCATCGGTCCGAGATATCGGTGAGATGCGAGCAAAGCTTTACGACTTCCGCACGAATGAATTGCAGCGTCTGATGGCTACCTCGGATGCGGACAAAGCGAAGTACGAGAGCAACATGCAAGTGAGCCGCGTCGCCTTCGTGTCGGCGCAGCGCCAATATCTTCCGACGATATCCAGCGCTGAAGAACGTGGTCTCTATGATGAGTTCGATCGTAGACACACGCAATATTTCGATCTGGCGGATAAAGTCGCAGGTTTGGTGCACGGCGGCGATATGGAAGCCGCGATGACCCTCGCACGCGGTGACGAGGCGACCGCACGCACGGAAATGGTGAAATCGCTGGAGGACCTCGTATCGCTTAATGCGAAGGCCGGCGAGGCGGAAGGCGTGGCGGCGGGTAAGACCTATTCGACGGGCAAAAACTGGATCTTCGCCGATGTGGCCATCATGCTCGTGCTGAGCGTGGTTGTTGCGGTGCTCATTACCCGCAGCGTCAGCGGCCCCTTGCGTGAGGCGGTGCATAGAGTCAATGCCCTTGCAGATGGCGAACTGTTGGTCGATACGAAAGTCAACGGTCGCGATGAGGCCGGGCAGGTGCTGACGGCCGTGCAGAATATGACCGTGACGCTGAAGCGCGTCGTGGATGGGCAGCAACGTTTGAGCGACGCGGCGAATCGCGGCGATTTCGATGCCCGCATCGAGACACAAGGGCTCAAAGGCTATCAGGTCGAACTCGCCGAGGGCTTGCATCGATTGCTGGAAACCACCGGCGCGAGCATCAACGACGTGGTTCGCGTGATGAGTGCGGTCTCGGTCGGTAACTTGACACAGCGCATCGAAAAGTCTTACGAGGGGAAATTCGCCGAACTGAAAGCGCACACGAATGACACGGTCGCCAAACTATCGAGCGTCGTCAGCGACGTGACGGGCGGCGCAGAGGCATTGGCGTCGGCATCGGAGCAAGTGAGCGCCACTGCGCAAGCTTTATCGCAAGCGGCCAGCGAGCAGGCCGCAGGGGTGGAGGAAACCGGTGCATCGGTCGAGCAAATGACCGCGTCAATATCGCAGAATACCGACAATGCACGCTTGACCGATGGTATTGCGAGTAAAGCCGCAGAGGAGGCGGCAGAAGGCGGCGTGGCGGTCAAGGAAACGGTCGCCGCCATGAAGCAGATTGCAGCGAAGATCGGCATCATTGACGACATTGCGTATCAGACCAATTTGCTCGCGTTGAACGCGGCGATTGAAGCGGCCAGAGCGGGCGAGCACGGTAAGGGGTTCGCTGTGGTTGCTGCGGAAGTGCGCAAGCTGGCGGAGCGTAGCCAAGTGGCCGCACAGGAAATCGGATCGATTGCCGGCAGCAGCGTCGAGTTGGCAGAGACCGCAGGGCGTCTGCTGAACGAAATGGTGCCGAATATTCGAAAGACCTCGGATCTGGTGCAGGAAATCACTGCCGCTTCCGAGGAGCAGTCTTCCGGTGTCAGCCAAATCAATCTGGCGATCGGCCAATTGAGTCAGACCACGCAGCAAAACGCGTCCAGCTCCGAGGAACTGGCCTCCACTGCCGAGGAGATGAGCGCGCAGGCGGATCAGTTGCGCCGTACGATCGGTTTCTTCACCGTTTCCGACAGCGGTATGGGCGGTATCGGTGGTGCCGTGGTGCCGATGGCAATGCATCGCGTGAGAGGAAGCACCGGCGTGGCGCAGACAAAGGCCGCGACACGGACCCCGTGGAAGATGCCGACGCGGCACAGTGCGGACGCGCCCGTTGCCCACGACGAGTCGCTTTTCGTTAAATATTGAGAGGACGCTGCGATGAGCGCATTGCTGGGGCGAGCCGAACCCGCCGACAAACACGTGGCGCATCTGCAATACCTGACGTTTTTGCTCGGTCGGGAAATGTTTGGGTTGAGCATCTTGATGGTCAAGGAAATCATCGGCTATGGCGGGTTGACGACTGTGCCCATGATGCCGGCGGCGGTGCGCGGCATCATTAATCTGCGTGGCGCGGTCGTACCGGTGATCGACCCCGCCGCGTTATTCGGTATGGTCTCTGCGCCCGTTACCAAGCGCAGTTGCATCGTCATTGTCGAATCCGGTACCGGTGCCGGTGTGTCGACGGGGACTTCGCAACAGGTCATTGGCCTGGTGGTGGACGCGGTCAACGCGGTCGAGGACATTCCGGCGTCGGAAATCGAGCCTGCGCCATCTATTGGTGCCAAGATTCAGCATGCGTACATCGCCGGGATGGGAAAGGTAAGCGATCGCTTCGTCGTATTGCTTGACGCCGAAAGAATATTGTCACTTGATGACGTCACCGGCGTGGGGGAAAGCATGCACCTGCCGGAGGCGATGGAGGCCCTGACGTGAGCCTTTCCGCCCCATTCGATGCACCCCCTTCTGCCGACGCTTCTGCCGACGGGTTTGCCCATTTTCCCGCGCATATACCTGCAGCGGCAGGTGCGGTGCGAATGTCCGATCGCGAGTTTCGTCTGTTTCAGGATCTGATATTCAAGATGGCCGGCATTACCATCAGCGACGCCAAGAAGGCACTCGTATGCGGGCGGCTGACGAAGCGTGTAAAGACGCGCATGATGACAAGCTTCGATGCGTATTTCAGGTTGCTGCACCAGCCGGGCGAAGCAGCGGAGATGCAGTCTGCCGTGGACGCATTGACGACCAACGAAACCTATTTCTTTCGTGAGCAACGTCATTTCGAGATGCTGGAGGCAGAGGCGCGAAATGCGCACGTCCCGCGTCCAACCCACCGCGATCACACGTTTAGGGTCTGGAGTGCGGCGAGCTCCAGCGGAGAAGAAGCGTATAGCATCGCGATGACGCTCGACCGGACGATGAAGTCCGACGCGTGGCACGTCATAGCATCGGATATCAGTCAGCGTGTGCTGCAGCAGGCCCGCGCGGGGCAATATCCGGACGAGCGCGGCACGCATATCCCCGACGATCTACGGCGTCGATACTGCCGCAAAGGTACAGGCGACGCGACGGGAACCTTTCTCGTCGAACGGACGCTGCGGGACAAGATCGATTTCAGCCAAATCAACCTCAACGTACCGTTGCCGTCGATTGGACTGTTCGACGTCGTTTTTCTTCGCAATGTGATGATTTATTTTTCTGCCGAAACCCGGCGCCAAGTGATCGAACGGATCGCCGGCGTGTTACGCCCCGGCGGGTATTTGTATATCGGACTGTCTGAAAGCTTGAACGGCATCAGCGACGCCGTCGCGCCGGTGGCGCCGTCGATCTATGTCAAGCGCTGAGCCCTCCCGGACGGGATCGCGCGGTACCAAGGTACTGGTCGTCGATGACTCCGCCGTGATGCGCACGGTGATGCTGGGTATATTGCAGGAGGATCCCACCGTCGCTTCCGTACAGGTGGCCGCCGACCCGTTGATTGCGGTAGAGCGGATGCGGACATGTTGGCCGGACGTCATCGTACTGGACCTCGAAATGCCGCGTATGGATGGACTGACATTTCTGCGTCGGATCATGATCGAGCGTCCCACACCGGTCGTGATCTGCTCGACGCTGACGCAAATGAATGCGTCGGTGACAGTGGAGGCATTGGCGATCGGCGCAGTAGCGGTCGTCTCCAAACCGCAGTTGGGATTGAAGCAGTTCCTCAGCGAGAAAAGCGGCTCACTCCTCGACACGATCCGTAGCGCCGCCGGCGCGAAGGTGCGCCGGCTTCCCGTTGCGGGGGTGCCGGAGAGGCCAAGAAGTCGGATCGAACCGGGTAGCGTTGCTTGCATTGATCCTCGCGCCGACCTTCCTATCAATCGTCGTACGGATCTCCGAAATGATACTCGCACCGATGTATCGGTCAAATACTCGGCGGATGCGGTGCTGGCCCCCCCTGATGGGATGCCGCTGAAAACGACGACCGACCGCATTGTCGCGATTGGCACCTCGACGGGCGGCACACAGGCGCTGGAGCGGGTATTGACGCAGTTGCCGCGGGTCTGTCCGGGGCTATTGATCGTCCAGCACATGCCAGAGAAGTTCACCGCCGTATTCGCCGCACGGCTCGCCAGTCTCTGCCAGATTGCGGTGACGGAGGCGCAGGGCGGTGAGCGTGTCATCGCGGGTCGGGCATTGATCGCGCCGGGCGGCAAGCACATCTTGCTCCGGCGCAGCGGCGCGCAATATTACGTCGACGTGGTAGACGGGCCGCCGGTGAATCGGCACAAGCCGTCGGTCGATGTGCTGTTTCGCTCCGTTGCGAAATGTGCGGGGGCAAACGCGTTGGGCATCATCATGACGGGCATGGGCGACGACGGTGCCGCGGGCTTACTCGAAATGCGTCGAGCAGGGGCGGACACGGTGGCCCAAGATGAGGCCAGCTGCGTCGTTTACGGCATGCCGAAAGAGGCGGTCAAGCGCGATGCCGTGTGTCGAAGCACGCCGTTGGATGGCATCGCGCAGGAGATCATACGGGCCGGCGCACGGCCGTATGCTTCGCCGCAGGGGTGATGATGGCGCTGGCAGGGCGGCCGCGATCGCGCAGTGCCTGCCGCCCTCATTCAGCGCGATGACCTTACTTGGTCGTGCCCATCGCACTGTTGGCGCTGTCTTCCGCATTTGCTGGCGCTGACGGTCGGCCCATCTCTCCGGTCGGCGCAGCCGTAGACGGATAAACTGCCGGTTCAACCGGTTTCGCCGTTTTGCGAAGCTTCGCGACTTGTTCCGCCGTCGCGGCACCGCCCTTATTGCCCCAACTGGTCTGAATGAACGTCGCGACATCGGCCACCTGTTGGTCTGTCAGGATGTCCGCGTACGGTGCCATCGTGAGGGCGGATGGCGCGGTGTTCGTCGCTGGCTGTGCACCGCCCGACAATACGATGTGGATCGCCGAGGTCGGATCCTGCGTCTGCAATACCGGATTGCCGGCAAGCGCGGGGAATGCTTTCGCATAACCCTTGCCGTTCGAACGGTGACATGCGGCGCATCGATTGTTGTAGACCACCGCACCTGCCGACGTTACCTGACCGCTGAATAATTGCTTGGACACGGTATCGTCATAGCCGTATGCCGGGACCTTGGCCTTTGCCGGCTGCAATGACTTCAAATACGCGGCGATGCTGTGCAGATCCTGATCGCTCATGAACTGCATCGAATCCACGACGACATCGTTCATTGCACCGAACGACGCCGTCTGATGATTACGCCCGGTCTTCAGAAACTCGACGATATCGGCTTCGCTCCAGTCCGCCAGGCCGCCACCGTTCTCGTTACGCAGCGATGGCGCGGTCCAGCCGTCGATGATGCCGCCACCCGACAGGTAGACGGTACCATCGCGATTGGTCATTGCCTTCTCCTGTAGGGCGACGCCACGTGGCGTGTGGCATGAACCACAATGACCGAGCCCTTCGACCAGATACGCGCCGCGGGCGACGTCGGCGCTTTGGTTTGCCGGTGCCTGGAATGGCTGCGGCGTGGGCGCAAACATCATTCGCCAAATCGTCAGCGGCCAACGCATCGACAACGGCCACGGAATATCCGTGGGTTTGTTTGCCTGAGACACCGGCGCGACGCCGTGCATCAGGTACGCATACAAATCGTGCAGATCGGCATCGGTCATCCGCGAGTAAGACGGATAAGGCATCGCCGGATAGACGGTGTAGCCCTTCTTGCTCTTGCCATACCGCATCAACGCGGAGAAATCATCGTACGACCAATCGCCGATACCGGTCTCGCGGTCCGGTGTAATGTTGGTCGCGTAGATCTTGCCCATGGGCGTGGCGATCGGCAGGCCGCCTGCATAAGGCTTGCCTTGCGGAGCGGTGTGGCATGCGATGCAATCGCCCGCATGCGCGAGATAAGCGCCACGAGCAATCTGCGCGGCGTCGTTGCTGTCTTTGCTGCCTGCGTTCGAAGCAGGGTTGTCCGTGTTCGAACCGGCGGTCTGCGCGAGCGCAGCGGACCCCATTCCGGACACGATGTCTGCGACCCCTGCAACACCCGAAACAACGCCTGCCACGACCAGAGCGGAGACGATTTTTTTAATAATGGTATTTTTCATCGGCGTGACTCTTATGCATCGACCAGCGGGCGAGGCTGCTTCAAATACTGCTCACGAATGGCCTTCGCAGACCAATAGGTCAGCGCCGCCGCCAATCCGGTCGGGTTGTAGCCGATGCCGTTCGGGAACACGCCGGAGCCGACAGCGAACACATTGTGGACATCCCAGCTCTGACAGTAGCGATTCAGCACGCTGGTGTTGCGGTCCGGGCCCATCGGTACGCCGCCGGCCCAATGGGTAGTCTGGTAAGTACGCAGGTCAAAATGATCGCCGAACTTCTTGCCGCTCACGTGGATCGACGACGGGTCGAGTGCTTTCGCGACTTCGACCGCTTTGCCGGTCACATACTGGCTCATCTTCACATCGTTATCTTTCCAGTCGAATGTGAAGCGCAGCAGTGGCTGACCGAACGCGTCCTGATAGCTCGGATCCAGATCGACGAAGACATCGCGATACACCATGTTCGCGCCATGGCAGTCGAACGATAGCGTATTCGTAAAGTTATCTTTGACGGCAGTCTTCCAGGCCTTGCCCCAGGTGGGCGTGCCATCGGGTGTGGCAATGCCGGAGATCGGCTTGTCGCCGGCCGGATTACACCACATCGGCGCGCCGCCGACGAAGCCGAGCGGGCCGTGGTCGAAGTTGTCGCCATTAAAGTCGTCGAGCGCATAGCCTGTGCCGCCTGCGCCGATGAAACCGTTGATGTTCTTGCCGGGTCCGAAAAACGATTTGACCGTCGACATGGTCTGGAATGCAATGTTTTTACCTACCGCACCTTCATTCGTGACCGGATCGTACGGCTTGCCGATACCCGAGAGCAGAAACAGACGCGCATTGTTATAGGCAAACGTCCCTGCGATGACCAGCGCTGCCGGTTGCTCGATCGTATCGCCATCGACGTTCACGTAGGTCACGCCCGTTGCCAGCTTCTTCGTGTCGTCGAGATTGATGCGTAACACATTGCAATTCGAGCGCAGTTCGAATTTCTCGACCCGCTTCAATGCAGGGAGGATGTTGACGTTCGGCGATGCTTTCGAATAGTTGTAGCACGCATAGCCGGAGCAGAAGCCGCAGAAGTTGCAAGGCCCCATCTGGCATCCATACTGGTTCGTGTAAGGTTGCGATGCATTCGCCGACGGAATGGCAAACGGGTGCAGACCGACTTGCTTCGCGCCTTGCATGAACAGATGCGCGGAATACGGCACTTTCTGCGGCGGCAACGGAAAGTTGTCGGAGCGGTCAGCATCGAAGACATTCCCGTCGCCCACGATCTGCCCTTTCACGCGATAGGCCTGCCCCGACGTGCCCATCATTTTTTCGGCGAAGTCGAAGTGCGGCTCGAGCTCCTCATAGCTGACGCCGAAGTCCTGGAGCGTCATACCTTCCGGAATGAACTTCGCACCATAGCGCTCGGTGTAGTGGGTCTTCATTTGCAGTTCGATCGGCAGCACGCGCCAGTGACAGCCGGACCAGTGCAGGCCTGCGCCGCCCACACCTTCGCCGGGTTTGAACGCGGCCATCTGCCGATACGGGATGGCGGTCTCGCTGATCGTATTGCGGAACGTAAACGAACTTTTCGACAGGTTCTGGAACAGCTTGAAGCGCTGCACGTAGGCGAGCTCGTCGATCGTTTTCGGGTAAGCGCCGTCCGGATAGGTATCGCGATATTCGCCGCGCTCGAGTGCAACCACGTGCAACCCCGCCTCGGTCAATTCTTTCGCCATGATGGCGCCCGTCCACCCGAAGCCGACGATGACCGCGTCGACCGGTTTCATTTTCTTATCTGCCATTTCTTCGACCTTATGCTGCAGGAGCGTTGCCTGAAGCTTTTATATTGGGGACTTGGGGGAATTCAGCCGACCGACACCGGGGGAAGGGGATAACGTTTGCCGTATTGTTCGACCCAGTCCATATAGTCTGCGCGGGCACCCGGGAAGTTGATCAAACGCCAGCCGGCCATGTTCTTGTTGCCCCCGTATTTGGGGTCACAGAAAAAGCCTTCGGGCGTGTTCTGCAGTAGCTGACCGAAAAACGTCTTTGCCGGCACGTCGCCCATTTCCAACTTGCCGCCCTCCAGCTGATGCAATAGCGCGTCTCGCGTGGCTTCGTCCAGCGCGTCCACACGTTTGCCGTATTGCTTCTGCACTGCCGCTTGCAGTCCGGCAAGCCCGACGCGGTAGAGTTCGCGAGGCGTGTAGTGCAGCTGATAGCCGAAGTTGGCGGCGGCGCTTGGCGTGAACGGCCCATGCATGTACCAGAGCTTGCCGTACGCGTAGTCGGTTTCCATTTGCCGATCGATGAATTCCGCGACGCCTGCTTCCAGCGCACCGGGTCCTTGTTCATCGTGCGGAATCAGTCCGTCGACGAGCGCCTGCAACGTGGCCCATTCGTCGGCGGTGAAGTAAGTAGGGGAGTACGGTGTCGTGGAATCTGGCGTTGCCGCGCTGACCAGGCTGACCGCGCCGGTGCCCGCGACGACGGCCGCGGCAGGCGCAATTGCGACGGTACGACGCAGGAAATCGCGACGGGCAGGGGAGATGCCGATGGGCTTCATAGAAATGAAAAAGGGTGCAATAAAGAGGGGGCGCGCCGGTCCAGATCGGATGCGCGAACTGATAATAGAACATTTACTTACCAAAGGCATACGAAGGAACCGATACCAATGGCGATTTTCGTGCTGTTGAAGTGAAAATGAAAGCTTTCTGTCCGACGGCATCATTCATTGCCGGTTTTCGCAGGAATGGTATTTTGCGCAACCTATCAGTAATGCCATGGCAAGAATGGGCGCATTTGTCGCATCTGCGCCGCGTCCGGCCGCACGCTGCATGCCTGCTCGCCTCGGATCGCCGGTGCGTCGCTGCGATCGCAAGATAGATTCCGGGCTGCTTTCTCGGTTCATCTCGTGCAAAACTCGATATACACTGGCTGCCACCGCCATACCTGCTTTCTCTTTGCGTCTCTTTTCAACTTGCCGCGCCGCTTTGGATCCTGATCGATGACGACATTTGCCGCCCGCACGCCCCTTTCCACGCTTATCGATGCGCTGCGATCCGGTCGTGTGACCAGTCGCGCGCTGGTCGAGACGATGCTCGAACGCATCGAGACCGGCGGCGGGAACGGCGCAGCGGCATTTATTGAAGTCAACCCCGTGCAGGCTCGCGCGCAAGCCGATGCGATCGATGCGTTGCGTGCCGCCGGTACGCCACTGCCGGTGTTGGCAGGGGTGCCGATATCGATCAAGGATTTGTTCGACATTGCCGGCCAGGTCACGCGATCCGGCTCGACTTTATTGGCCGATGCGCCTGCGGCCACGGCCGATGCGGAAGCCGTCGCGCGTCTGCGCGAAGCCGGCGCAGTGTTGATCGGGCGTACCAATATGAGTGAGTTTGCGTTTTCGGGTGTCGGCATCAATCCGCATTACGGTACGCCGCTGTCGCCCTGGGATCCGGCATCGCGCCG
>CAWUJR010000065.1:0-12513 GCA_963922375.1 uncultured Robbsia sp. | reverse complement strand
CGTGGGCGCAGGCGTGGTCGCAACGATCACCGACACGACCCCGGCGAAGAAGTAATTTTCGCTTCTTGCAGTTGGGCGACAGCGCCGATGGGCTTGCTCTGTCGGCAATGTCGCTAAAGTGAGACGATCGCTGATGTGGCAGTGCACGCTGCCGCATCAGCGATTTGCTGTTTTGCGGTACACTGCGTGCGGCTCGCGATTCGCGCCGGGGAACGATGCCAACGGCAAACGCCGAAACCGGCGTCGGTCGCTATCGGAAACGCGCTGCTGCGCGCTTCTACGCTCTTTATTTGATTGGCGGACTCAGCCGCCTCGCTCTTTAAGGATTTATCATGGCCAGCCAAAACATCCGTATTCGTCTGAAAGCATTCGACTATCGTTTGATCGATCAATCGGCAGTCGAAATCGTCGAAACGGCGAAGCGCACGGGCGCCATCGTCCGTGGTCCGGTACCGCTGCCGACGCGCATTCAGCGTTACGACGTTCTGCGTTCGCCGCACGTCAACAAGACGTCGCGTGACCAGTTCGAAATCCGTACGCACCAACGTCTGATCGACATCGTCGACCCGACCGAAAAGACGGTTGACGCACTGATGAAGCTCGACCTGGCCGCTGGCGTCGACGTCAAGATCGAACTGCAATAAGGCGTGGTGACGGTCGCGATGCATCCGTAGGGATGGCATCGCGATATCGCCGCTGAATAGATGAAAACCTCCCTCGGGTGTTGCCCAGGGAGGTTTTTTTATGAATCGGCAATGCACCGACGCCATGCCATTGCAAATGGGACCAATCTGATTAGCCGCCTTCGAATTGTCTCTTATAGTTGGTTTTCCTAAATAGAAACGATGAGACTGTTATGAAGCGCATATTTCGTCCCTTTAAGACCCTGCTGGCCTCGGCGCTGATCGGCCTTCCTACCCTAGCGATGGCGGCTGACATTGCGACCATCGCGGCGGCGGCATCAGCGGCCGATTCGGGGGCGCGTGTTCCAACGACCGCGTCCGCGACAGCGCCAACGCTTTCCGCACCGAAGTCGGGTGTACCTCCGCGCGGTATCGCCGCACCGCTGACCCCTGATCAACGCAAGGCCGCGCAACAGCCCATTCCCGTCGACTTGGCCATCAACTTGGACGTCGCGGGTCCGCTCAAGGTCACGCAACGTGACGGAAAACCGCTTCCTGCGTCGTTCAATTGGCGTTATGACACACGCAAGCGTGCGAATGGCGAGCCATACGGGTTCGTGAAGAAGACGTATCGCATCGTGTTCCGCGGCAATAAATCGTTGGCGAAAACTGGTATATATGCCCGCGTCGTCGCGACGCCTTTTCAGCATCGCGATACACAAGCGACCATTCCCGTACAAATTCGCATTGGCCCCGATGTGGTCGCGGAAAGCGGCAAACGATCCGAGGTCGTCCATCTGCCGGTGACCGATCCCTACGCGTCGAAGAGCGGCATAGAACGGACTGCGCTGTATTTCACCGTCATGGCGCCTGCATCGACGGCGTGGGCGCTGGGTGACTATGCGGGCAAGGTGACGATGCAATTCAGCCAGCGCGCCGCCGATCTGGCGCGTCAGCCTTAGCCGACCGCCGTCAAGGTTTTCTAGCTCAGGAGAACGTTTCATCGGGGACCTGTCATCGTCGATGAAGGCATGCTCCGTTTAAGAGTTATCCCATCTATTTTATTCCCCGCTGCTTACATAATTTGCGTCGAAGTCGGAGGGCAGGCGAAGTTCCGTCCCAATACTGGCGTGAATGCGCCGAGCCTCAGCGCTGCCTGTTCCCGCGTTGCCGCTTGACTGTGAGCGGCGATGGATAAAGTCTTCTGGGAAAGGCGGGGTGCGGAACGTGCGTCGGCTCGCCCACTGTGGCAGTGCATGCGTCACGCGGCCCTATACGCTGCTATATCGATAGCGACGTTCGGCGCATCGCGTGTCGATGCGGCGATGCCGGCGCAAGCGCCACGCCATACCGATGTTCCGCCGATGACCTTTTCTCGCGAACATCCTTCCTCCGATCTCATCATCTGGCAGGACGAAGCCGGATTGACCGACGAGAGCACATTCGACGACTTTAGTAGTGCGCTGGTATGCACGTCAGATAAAAGCAAAGGGGACTGCCTGACCGCCACCTTGGAAAGGCCGTCGGCGTCGGGGCAGTTCGAGGAGCGGGTAGGGTTGACGTTCACTGAGGAAGAGAGCGGGCGGACGATCGTGTTGACGGCAGTCGGACATAAATTGCTGGAGGCACCGTCGTTTGGCGCTCGTTGCATGAGGTTGCCCGATCTGACGAAAACGATATCGGTTTTTGGCCTTGATATTCCCGCAAGGGCCTCGTTCGGGATGAAAATACCGCAGTCCGAACTGGCACGGATTCCTTTCGGCGGCGTGTGGAAGGCGGCGCTGAACATGCGTCTGAAAACAGTGGGGCGCGGCGAGAGCACGTATGCATGGACAGCGAACATCGCACTGAGCGTGTTCGAAGATGGGCAGATCGTGTTGTCCGGGGAACCAGAAGGCGATTCGACCATCCGTCTCAACCTGTATCCAGAGGGAAAAAACGTTTCAGCCCAAACGAGTTTTGAGATATGTCTGTCGAATGGCTTCAGTCAGTTTTCTTCAGAGTATCTGCTGGGACTACGCGATCCGCATTCCGATGATGAGAATTTCTACATTCTCCCCCCCGGTCCGAATAAGGGCGACGGGATACGCTATGTCGTATCGGTGGGAAAAGAGCGTTGGCAAGTGTCATCCGGGGCGACACAAATCGTGAAACGCGTCTCCGGGGAACACTTGAGACCGGTCATCGACACCGCCACCGGCAACCCTCGGTTCTGCTTGCCGATTCCTGTGCAGGTTTCTATTCCCTCATTCGATCCGGTAACCAAGCCTGCCGGCGAGTATGGCGGCACGTTGCGCATCGAGTACACGCCCCGGATCGACTGATTTCTGCATTCGGCGATCGAGCCTCGGATTGAGAGTTCTCTTATCTCTATTTGTTCTCTGCGCTTTCATAATTCGCTGCAACGGTGCCGCATCAGAGCGGACCGCGCCTAGGCAAGTTTCCCGATCGCCGTTATTCGTTTGATCGTGCGCAACGGTGCGCATTTCATCACCTCCGAACCGCTCCTATGAAATCCACATTGCTGACATTGGCGCTGATGGCCGCTTTCTTTTCCGCGCATGCCAACGCCAATATCACCGTCGAACCTATGTCGAGCGTCATCTCAGTGGCCAACGATGGCGTCGGCCAGTTGCGTATCGCGTCGAAGTCGAAAGCGATTCAATACCTGAGGTTGACGGTCAAGCGCGTGGAGGCCCCTGCCACGCCGCAAGAGCGCGACGTCGACACGAATCCGGCAGACGGCTCGGGTCTGATCGCATCCCCGCAGCGCATCGTGTTGCCTGGGGGAGCAAAACGCGTAGTGCGGCTGGCAGTGTTAGAGACGCCGAAAGTCGAGACGCTATACCGGGTGTTTGTCGAGCCGGTCGCGGCACCTGCGGATAAGGGCGACGCGGTCGCGGTACAGGGGGCGAGCGGGGTGACGTCGAAGGTCAGTGTGACGTTGGTGTGGGGAGCATTGGTGCGGGTCGAACCGGAGGCACCGGCGCCGTCGCTTGCACTCGATGCGTCGCACGAAAGGATCGTGAATGCAGGCAATGTGCGGGTTCCAATTGCACGTGTAGGACGGTGTGGAAGTGCGAAAGGAAGTGACTGTCAGTGGTTTGACATTGGCACGAGCGTTTACCCCGGGCAGACGATGGATCTTCCAAAAATGCAGGGCGAAGGTCGATTCATTCGCGTGAAGTGCAAGCTCGATGGAAAGACCGAATCTGAGGTGGATCTAAGTAAGTAATCAAAGGAAATGATTAAAGTGAGAAAAGATATGGAGCATCAATTTATCGTTACAGCTTTTGTGGCAGTGGCAGCGTTCGCCTCGTTCGGCGCCTATGCAGCGCCTATATCGAAAGATATTACGGTCACAGCCATCGTGCCACATGTATTCAGTATGACGAAGGATGACAATACAGACTTGAGCAATCATATAGTCGAAATCGAAGAGAGTGACGGTCGCCTGAAATCGCAACCCATCCCGGTCCATGTCAATTCGAATGGGCTCGTCGGGATGAAAGTCACCGCGGATCCCAATCCCGAACTGACGCATGGTGAAGATGCCGCGCAGAAAATGCCGCTGCGGGTGGCAATTGGAGATCAAGACCTGACAGCCCCAAAGGGGCACGAGGTGAACGCCAACGAGTTCTTCAAGAGTGGGAAGGTCGTACCAAAGAAGCTCGACTTGACGATAGCCCCAACCGAAACCGATGCGTCGAAGCATGCGGCTGGCGTGTACACCGGCAACGTGAAGGTGAATGTTTCTCCTGCCGCTGACTAAGTTTCTTCTCTAGGACGGGTGCCCCACGTGAGCGTTCGCTTACCCCAGCTTGTCGTCGCCATGGGCTTTCTATCGGGCGCTGTCGGTGCGGCCCTCGCCGCGCCGACAGCCACGCGCGTGCCGATCGGCTTTGAGCATTTGGACGACAGTCGGGAGGCGATCATCGACGTGAGGTTCCTGGGAAAGTCGCTCGGGCAGTTCAGCGCGACAATCACGGCGAACGCCGTGCAATTTCATTCGCCCGGTAAAGTCGAAAAAGCGATGCCACTGGGTGCGGATGTCAGCGACAGCGAAAAGGCGAACCTCCTCGCCGCGCTCTCGCAGCCACTGCCACGCAACAGCGAAAAGGCTTGCAACGCGCGAGCGCTCAGCAACACGCGGTGTAACTTCATCGATACGGACAACGCCGCGTTGATTTACAACGATTCGGACGACAGCGTCGAAATCTTCGTCAAGAAGGCCTGGCTCACGACGACGAAGATCAGCGACGATCGGCACGCCGTGAGTCAGAACACCGCGCTTGCGTTTGTGCAGCGACAGTTGTTGAATGTCGCCGGCAGCGATCGTCAGTATAGTTTTGCCGCCGCGTTCTCCGCTGCGATGGGCGTGACCGACGCGAGCTATCTGGGGGCGAACTACGCGCTGCTCGGCAACGGCTATCGCAGCCAGCAATCGACCGAATTGCGCGTCGACGACCTTTACTACCGCCACGATTTCGCGCGACGGTATTATGTGCAAGCGGGCCGAATGGACGAGCGCAATCTGTCGAGCCCGTTGGGTGGGTCATTCGGGTTTTCGATGTTACCCGTGGGCCGGATGAACGGCGTGAGTGTGGGCACCACGCAGGCGTATGTCAAAAGCGACGCTGCCAGTCGCAGAACGCCGATCACGATTTTGTTGACCCGGCAGGCGCGGGTCGACGCGTATCGCGGTAAGCAATTGCTCGGCAGCTTCTATCTGGAAGCGGGTGCGCAGGACATCGACACATCCTGGTTTCCGACAGGAAGTTATAGGGTTACGCTACGCGTCATCGAGGACGGCCGTGAGGTACGTGCGGAGGAAGCGCCATTCTCTCGCATCGATGCGGGCAACGGTGTGCCCGGCGACATCGAGTGGTTTCTGCAAGCCGGTCATGGTACGAGTCGTGCATCGTTGCAGAAGCAGAGTTCGAGTGTCATCGGCGGCGTCAAATATGCACTGAATGCGGGCACCTCGTTGAGTCTGGGCGTCGCCAGTCAACACGGGCACGTCTTTTCGGAAGGACGCGTCGATTGGCAGCGCGATACCGCATGGGGAATGTGGCGTGCTACCGGCGCCATATTCGCGAGTAGCGATGGTAGCCGCGGCGATAGTGAGCAATTGTATTGGGGCAAGGTATTAGCATTAAGCGTTTTCAGGACGAATGTAAGTAGTCCGAACTGTCGAAATGGAAATTACATGAGCTGTTATCGCTCGCTTTCGGCGAGTGCGTCGGCGAACGTGTTGTCGTGGAATCTCGGCGTGTCGTACGGCGCGAGCTGCTCCGCCTATTCGTACCAGGAATTCTGGCGGCGCGATGGGGCAGATCGGGGCGACCCGCTGACGCCGTCGCAATGGCAAGACAATGGCAGCGATACAGGCCGGCCTGGCCGTTGGGTGGCGCGCGAAACGCGGTCGAATACCTTGCAATTATCTGCCAGCCGGTCGTTCCGCTTTGGTCGGGTCGGATTCAGCCCGAGTGCGACGCTGTATGCACGCACCCAGCAGGGGCGATCCTCGCACGGCGCGTTGCTGGCAGTGTCGATCAATCATTCGGTGCCATCGCGTACGCCAGGCGGCCTGAGCCGATACACGTCCGGCGGCACGTCCGTGCAGCTCGATCAGGGCCGGTCGACGGTGCGTTATCAGGGCTCGCATAGTATGTCGCGCAATGTCGGCGCTTTCCGAAGCGGCAGCGTGAATGTCTCTGGAACGGAAACAGACGATCTGAACGTGTCGTTCGGCAGTCGCTTCGAAGGACGGTGGGGGCAAGCCAATGTCACAGCGGGCGACAGCTATTCGCGGGCGGGGGCAAATCATCGGCCCTCGGTGTCGGGCCAGTATTCGAGCGCATTCGCGCTGGGTGCGCCGGGCTTTTTCTGGGGTAGCGATTACGGTGGCGCGGAGCCCTTGGCGGGGGTCGGCGTGGTGGTCGATGAGGATGCGGCGATCGAGGGCGAGACGGTCGGCCATCCGGTTGCGCAGGTGAATGAGCATCGATTGGGCTATGGATCGTCGATGTTGGTACCGGTGCAAGGATTTCAGAAGCGCTTGATCGACGTGCGCGATCCGGATGTGGGGAAGGGCGGCGGGGTGGCGTCGGTACGCAAAGGTGCGGGGAGTCAGGATTGGTTTATGTTGCCGGGGCATCTAGGCGTGCAGCGGGTGACGTCGGCGGTGACTTATACGTATGTGGGGCGCTTGCAGGTCGCCGAGGCGCGTGATGATGGAAGTGCATCGACGGTCGCGGCGCCGGACGGGGGCGATCCGCCGCAAAGATTCGCCATCACGGGCTTGGAGGGCGGCACCGTGCTGGAGGCTGCCGTTGCGCCGATCGGCCCGGGCGGCAGCTTCGTCGTGGACGTCGACTATCGCCCGACGGCGCTACATGTCGTGAAGGGGCATCGGCTCTATGCGTGTACCTTGCCACGAAGCAACAGAAAGGCAGCGGTACAGCGGGTCGGGAAGGTTGCTTGTGGCGAGATCGACGTGGGTGCATTGCCGGCAAAGTTGGGCGCGGACGAGCGGGTTCAGCGGGTGCTACGGACGCATCGGTTGGCGGGTGCCCGGCAAGCGATGCGCTCGTCCATTGACGAGGAGCGACATGATGCGCATTAGAGGAAAGGAAAATGCGTCGACAGGGATGGGGAAATGCTCAATCTAGATCGGATGACTAACAGATTGGCAATGGCGATCATATGCGGCGGCTTGTCGATGTGTTTCCCTGCGGCAGCGTCATCGCCTCTTTTCGGTCCGAGTAGTATATCTATCGTGCACGATTTCCCGCGCAACGTTGGGACCCCGGCCGATGTTCCGATTTGGGACAATAAGGTGGTGGTCAGCGGTGGGGACGCATGGGGGGCGTACATCGCCCTGCTATGCGGGGGCGGTGTGGCGAATGGGCTGTGTCCGGGATCGTCGGTGGAAACCACTAACGCTCCTAGCAATACGCCGTGGAATAGCGCGGTGACGGTGTCGTTCAAGGAGCGGATCAGTGGTGTGACCATCGATCTTGAGCTTCTAGGTCACCGACGCACGAAGCGGGAGGTTGACGGACGGATCGGTTACGCCGCCCTTAACGAAACGTGGCCGGTGAATCTGCTGGAGTTTTGTGCCGAATGCGCCCCCCGCTACAAGAAATATTCAGGCGAAACATCGCTTTCTTTAAGGATACCTGCCGCGCAGCTGTCCAGGATTCCATTCGGTGGGCTTTGGGAAGCGCGGCTCCGTATGACGCTGGCTGACTTGCCCGGCCCGCCGCATTTCGAAACGGCCGAATACCATTCTTGGAGCGCTGACATCGCACTCCGCGTAACAGATCAAGGGCGTATCTATGTCGAGAATGACCGTCCCATCGTCATGCCGTTTCATCCGTCCGATCCGTTGCCCTTCCATGGCGCAACCATCGACGCTTGTCTCTACGACGGCTATGGTGGCAACGCGCCGCGCTACCAACTGACGCTGACCGATCCAGCGTCCTCCGGGCGAGCCTTTGCGCTGCGACATCCCGAGGCCACGGCCTCTGGTGCCAGTGAAGAGATCGAATACGCCGTATGGGTTTCGTCCGCCCACAGCGCGCAAGCCCAATTAGGGTCGGGTCAGCGCGTTTCTTATGAAAATGGCGACAAAGCGCCCATGTCACTTAGTTTGCGCAAAGAGGCGGGTGGCCCTTGCACGCCACTCCGAATAGCGCTGAAGGTGCCGCCGTTTGATCCGATGACCAAGCGTGCGGGCGAATATGAGGGGGTGTTACGGATCGAATTCACGCCTCACATCGACTGACGCCAGGGGGGAGGGGCGAAAGCGACGGGCGTGCTATTCGGCTGCCGTCTTCGCCGAAAACCCGACATACCACAACTTTCCCAAAAGTTCACCCAAAACGCTTGCTCGCCCCCAAAAAAGGCGCTATAGTTATTGGCTTCTCGTCGGTATCTGACGATTTGATGTGCTGGACGCTCAGCGCATCGTGCTAAGCCTGCCGCCCGATTCAGGGATGTGTGGGCGTTTTCCGCTGAAATTTCGCGCCTTTATCGGCGCTTCTTAAGCCCCGGCCAATCGTAGTCGGGAATGGAGAAAACAATGAGCCTTGGACTCTTGGGTCGCAAGGTTGGTATGACCCGTATCTTCACGGCAGACGGGGATTCGATTCCCGTTACCGTGTTGGACGTGTCTAACAACCGTGTAACACAGATCAAGACGCTGGAAACCGACGGTTATTCCGCGGTCCAGGTCACGTTCGGTGATCGTCGTCGCTCGCGCGTCACGAAGCCGGCCGCTGGTCACCTCGCAAAAGCCGGCGTCGAGCCGGGCGTTGTCCTGAAAGAATTCCGTATCGACGCTGACCGCGCCGCCGCACTCGCCGTTGGCGCAGTGGTCGACGTCGATCTGTTCGCCGACGGTCAAAAGGTCGACGTGCAAGGCGTGACGATTGGTAAGGGCTATGCCGGTACCATCAAGCGCTACAACTTCGCATCGGGTCGTGCCTCGCACGGTAACTCGCGCTCGCACAATGTGCCGGGTTCGATCGGTATGGCGCAGGATCCGGGTCGTGTTTTCCCGGGTAAGCGCATGACCGGTCACATGGGTGATGTCACCCAGACCACGCAAAACCTGCAGATCGCCCGTATCGATGCTGACCGTAAACTGCTGCTGGTTCGTGGCGCAGTTCCCGGTGCGAAGGGTGGAATCGTGTTCGTGACGCCGGCAGTCAAGGCGCGTGCGAATGCCAACGCCACTCAAGGAGCGTAATAATGGAACTGAAGCTCCTGAATGAGCAAGGTCAGGCTGGCGCGAACGTTACCGCTTCCGATGCTGTCTTCGGTCGCGACTACAACGAAGCGCTGATCCACCAGATCGTCACCGCCTATCAGGCGAACGCACGCAGCGGTAACCGTGCGCAGAAGGATCGTGAACAAGTCAACCACACCACGAAGAAGCCGTGGCGCCAGAAGGGTACGGGTAACGCTCGTGCCGGTATGCGCTCCAGCCCGCTGTGGCGTGGGGGTGGTCGGATTTTCCCGAACTCGCCTGAAGAAAACTTCACGCAAAAGGTCAACAAGAAGATGTTCCGCGCGGGCATCTCGTCGATCTATTCGCAACTGGTTCGCGAAGGCCGCCTGTCCGTGATCGAGCCGATCACGCTGGAAGCCCCGAAGACCAAGCTGCTGGCGCAGAAGTTCAAGAGCCTGGGTCTCGAGTCCGTGCTGATCATCACTGATGAGCTCGACGAGAACCTGTATCTCGCGTCGCGCAACTTGCCCGGCGTGGCAATTGTTGAGCCGCGCTACGCCGACCCGCTGTCGTTGATCCATTTCAAGAATGTTTTGGTCACGAAGGCTGCGGTCGCCCAGATCGAGGAGTTGCTGTCATGACGGACATCCGCAAAAACGATCATCGTTTGCTGCAAGTCCTGCTCGCGCCGGTAGTCTCCGAAAAGGCGACCCTGGTGGCAGAGAAGAACGAGCAAGTCGTGTTCGAAGTCGCTAAAACCGCGACCAAGCCTGAAATCAAAGCGGCTGTTGAGCTGCTGTTCAAGGTTGAAGTTCAATCGGTCCAAGTCCTGAACCGCAAGGGTAAGGAAAAGCGCTTTGGTAAATTCATGGGTCGCCGCGCGCATGAGCGCCGTGCCTATGTGTCGCTGAAGCCGGGCCAAGAGATCAACTTTGAATCGACGGAGGCCAAGTAATCATGGCGCTCGTTAAAGTTAAACCGACATCGCCGGGTCGCCGCGCGATGGTCAAGGTGGTGAATGCTGAGCTGTACAAAGGCCGTCCGCACGACGCGCTGATCGAAAAGCAAAGCAACACCGCTGGCCGTAACAACAACGGTCACATCACGACGCGTCACAAGGGCGGCGGTCATAAGCAGCACTACCGTATCGTCGACTTCAAGCGCACGAAAGACGGCATTCCTGCGAAAGTGGAACGGATCGAATACGACCCGAACCGCAGCGCGAATATCGCTCTGGTGGTGTATGCGGATGGCGAACGCCGTTATGTGATCGCGACCAAGGGTATGAAGGTTGATCAGCAGCTGATGTCCGGATCGGAAGCTCCGATCCGCTCGGGCAACACGCTGCCGATCCGCAACATCCCGGTGGGTACGACGATTCACTGCATCGAGATGCTGCCGGGCAAGGGCGCGCAAATGGCGCGTTCGGCGGGTACGTCGGCGATGTTGCTGGCTCGCGAAGGGATCTACGCACAAGTTCGTCTGCGCTCGGGCGAAATCCGCCGCGTGCACATCGAATGCCGTGCAACGGTCGGTGAAGTGGGTAACGAAGAGCACAGCCTGCGTCAAATCGGTAAAGCCGGTGCAATGCGTTGGCGCGGTGTTCGTCCGACAGTTCGTGGCGTGGCCATGAACCCGGTCGATCACCCGCACGGTGGTGGTGAAGGTAAGACCGCTGCTGGTCGCGATCCGGTCAGCCCATGGGGCCAGAAGACGAAGGGCTATCGCACCCGTCGCAACAAGCGCACGAGCAACATGATCGTGCAGCGTCGCAACAAGAAGCGTTAAGGAGCAGACATGGCACGTTCTGTTAAAAAAGGTCCGTTCTGCGACGCCCACTTGCTGAAGAAAGTTGAAGCGGCGGCGTCTGCGCACGACAAGAAGCCGATCAAGACCTGGTCGCGTCGTTCCACGATCCTGCCCGATTTCATCGGTCTGACGATCGCGGTTCACAACGGTCGCCAACACGTCCCGGTTTATATCTCGGACAACATGGTTGGCCACAAGCTTGGCGAGTTCGCCTTGACCCGTACGTTCAAGGGTCATGCTGCGGATAAGAAAGCCAAGCGCTAAGGGGCGGACAGATGGAAGTCAAAGCAATTCATCGCGGGGCCCGTATGTCGGCCCAGAAGACCCGGTTGGTGGCCGATCAGATTCGCGGTCTCCCGGTCGCTCGTGCATTGGACGTCTTGACGTTCTCGCCGAAAGCGGCAGCTGTGGTCGTTAAGAAGGTCGTGTTGTCGGCGATCGCCAATGCGGAACACAACGAAGGCGCGGACATCGACGAGCTGAAGATCAAGACGATCTATGTCGACAAAGCGGGTTCGCTGAAGCGTTTCACGCAGCGAGCGAAAGGCCGTGGCAACAAGATCGAGAAGCAGACCTGTCACATCACTGTGATGGTCGGGGACTAAGGGGCTGACGATGGGACAGAAAATTCATCCGACTGGCTTCCGGTTGGCAGTCACCCGCAACTGGTCGTCGCGCTGGTACGCCGGCAACGACCGTTTCGCTGAAATGTTGAAGGAAGACATCGGCGTTCGCGAGTACCTGACCAAGAAGCTGAAGAACGCATCGGTTGGCCGTGTGCTGATCGAGCGTCCGGCAAAGAACGCACGGATCACGATCTTCAGTTCGCGTCCGGGCGTGGTGATCGGTAAGAAGGGCGAGGATATCGAGCTGTTGAAGACGGAACTGCAACGCCGCCTGGGCGTTCCGGTCCACGTCAACATCGAAGAAATCCGTAAGCCGGAAACCGATGCCAAGCTGATCGCTGACTCGATCACCCAGCAGCTCGAGCGTCGTATCGCTTTCCGTCGCGCAATGAAGCGCGCGATGGCCAATGCGATGCGTCTGGGTGCGCAAGGGATCAAGATCATGAGCGCCGGCCGTCTGAACGGTATCGAAATCGCGCGTACGGAATGGTATCGCGAAGGCCGTGTACCGCTGCACACGCTGCGTGCCGACATCGACTACGCGACTTCGGAAGCGCAGACGACGTATGGCCGTATCGGTGTGAAGGTATGGGTCTACAAGGGCGACTACCTGGGCGCGAACGAGACGCCGGCAGTCGAAGAGCCGCGTGAAGACAAGCGTGACCGTCGCAATGCGCGTCCGGGCGATCGTCGTCCTCGCCGTGATGGCGAAGGC
>CAWUJR010000064.1:0-12613 GCA_963922375.1 uncultured Robbsia sp. | reverse complement strand
GCACGCCCTGGCGGTAGGCGCGTCTGCGGCGTCTCATGGCATGTCGGCGGATCGGTTGGCACCTTTGGTGCGCTGTCGGCCGCGTTCCGTGAACGGCTGTCTGCACTGCTGTCCGCATGGCTGTCATACGACGAGCGCAACGTCATGTCATCGTTCTCGATGGCTATTATCGCCGCCGTCGGAGAGCGTTGCCAGATCATTTTTTAGCACCGGCGATTTACGCCAAAGGATCTATTGCCCGATGCTTGCACTGACTGCACGACTGGTTGATTTGTTGATGATCGTCCTGGGAGGGACGGTCGCTCATTTGATATGGGGGCAGGGGCAGCTTCATTGGTGGCATGTCGAAGTGTTCCTGATGTTTTTCAGTTGCGTGGCGGCACTCCTGCTGTTCCCGAGCCTGGGCGTCTATCAATCGTGGCGTGGCAAGCCCATCAATGGCTTGGTGGTGCGCGTGCTGTTCGGCTGGGCCATCGTACTGACCCTGGGTATCGCGGTGCTGTTTGGCGTCCAGCGCACGCAGCACGTGTCGCGTGGCTGGTTGGGGGCCTGGGCAGTACTCACGGCGGTGTTGTTCGTCGCAGCGAAATATGTGTTCTATAACGTGCTGCGCCGCATTCGCCGCGAGGGCCTGAATCAGCGCGCGGTGGTGATCGTCGGCTCGGGTGGTTATTGCCGGACCTTGCTCTCGCGCATCAGGACCGCGCCCTATGCGGGCTTTCGGGCGGTGTGTGTGCTGAATGAAGACGTGGGGGCGGAGCCTTCCGATGGTCGTGCGGTGCCGGCGCAGATTTCCGGCATCCCGGTGCTGACCGATTTTTCGGATCTGGTTCGGATGGTACGGCAGCGCCGCGTTCATGAAATCTGGTTGGCGATGCCGCTGTCCGAGGAGCGGAACATCATGCGCTACATGCGCGAGTTTCGTAACGACTTCGTGAGCATCCGCTTTATTCCGGACGTTCGCAGCTTGAGTCTGTTCAATCACACCATTGTCGATTTGCTTGGCGTGCCGGCGATCAATCTGACGGCGAGCGAGGTGCCGGACATTCAGGTGTTGCCGAAGCTGATCTTTGATCGGATGTTCGCTTTCGTGGTCATCCTGATGCTGTTGCCGTTGCTCACCACGATCGCCTTGGCCGTGCGCCTCTCGTCGAAGGGGCCGGTCTTCTTCAAGCAGAAGCGAAAGGGTATTGACGGTCGGGAATTCGAGATCTACAAGTTCCGATCGATGCGAGTGCATGCGGAGGCGGCGGGGACGGTCACGCAAGCGAAGCGATCGGATCCGCGCATCACGAAGGTAGGCGCATTCCTGCGCAAGACCAGCCTGGACGAATTGCCTCAGTTCATCAATGTGCTACGGGGCGAGATGTCGGTGGTGGGTCCGCGTCCGCATGCGATCGCACATGACGACTTATATAAGGACCAGGTAGAGGGCTATATGTACCGGTACCGGATCAAGCCGGGGATCACCGGATGGGCACAGGTCAATGGGTATCGAGGCGAGACCGACCGGGTCGAGAAGATGGAAGCCCGAGTCAAATTTGACCTGTACTATATTCAGCACTGGAGTTTCTGGTTCGACATGAGGATTGTCCTTTTGACTATCGTCAAGGGCTTTATCGGCAGTAACGCGTATTAGTACGCCTCTATCGGCCGCAATGAATGTAAATGAAAAACGGCCCGTCCTGCAGTTTGAGGGCGGGGGACTGACACCGCAAATTGGGCAGCTATTCGAATGAAGATAACTATCATCGGCACGGGTTATGTGGGACTGGTAACCGGCGCATGCCTGGCGGAAACAGGTAATGACGTGTTCTGTCTGGACATCGACGAGCGCAAGATCGCGATCTTGAACAACGGTGGGGTGCCCATTCACGAACCCGGTCTGCAGGAAGTCATCGAGCGGAACCGTCGCGCTGGCCGTATCCGCTTCTCGACGGACGTCGAGGCAGGCGTGGCACATGGTGACATCCAGTTCATCGCGGTAGGCACACCGCCGGATGAAGACGGATCGGCCGACTTGCAATACGTGCTGGCGGCAGCGCGTAATATCGGCAAGCATATGAAGAAGTTCAAGGTCATCGTCGACAAGTCGACGGTGCCGGTGGGTACCGCCGAGAAAGTGGCGGCCGCCGTGGCGGACGAACTGAAGCAGCGCGGCAAGTCGGAACTGGCGTTTTCGGTGGTCTCGAACCCCGAGTTTCTGAAAGAAGGCGCCGCAGTGGAAGACTTCATGCGTCCGGATCGCATCGTCCTGGGCTGCGACGCCGATGCGGCCGGTCTGCGTGCGAAAGACATGATGAAGCAGCTGTATGCGCCGTTCAATCGTAATCACGAACGTACGCTGTATATTGATGTTCGTTCCGCAGAGTTCACGAAGTATGCCGCCAATGCGATGCTGGCCACGCGTATCTCGTTCATGAATGAACTGGCCAATCTGGCGGATCGCGTGGGCGCGGACATCGAGTCGGTGCGACGCGGTATCGGTTCGGATCCGCGCATCGGCTTCAGTTTCCTGTACGCCGGCTGCGGCTACGGTGGCTCCTGCTTCCCGAAAGACGTCCAGGCATTGCAGCGCACGGGTAACGATTACGGCCAGGGCATGCATATTCTGGACGCGGTCGAGCGTGCAAATGATTTGCAGAAGACGGTCTTGGTCGAGAAGATCCGCTCGCGTCTGGGCGACGATCTGAAGGGGATGACGTTCGCCGTCTGGGGGCTGGCATTCAAGCCGAACACCGACGACATGCGCGAAGCGCCGAGCCGCGTCCTCATCGCCGACCTGATTCGCCGCGGGGCGTCCGTACGTGCGTACGACCCGATCGCGATGACAGAATCGAAGCGGGTGTTTGCGCTCGATCTGACCGAGCAGGAAAGCGAGCGACTGACGTTCGTGGATGCGCAGGACGACGCGTTGTCCGGTGCTGCGGCGCTGGTGCTGGTGACCGAGTGGAAGCAGTTCAAGAGCCCGGACTTTTCGATGATCAAGGCGGCGCTGTCGCAGAACCTGATCTTCGACGGACGTAATCTGTACGACCCGGCTGTCGTTGCCGCAAGCGGCATCGAGTATGTGACCATCGGTCGGGGTTGGCATAAGCCGGACGCAGCCGAGGCAGCCGGCGCTGCAGGTGTGAGCGCAGCATGAAGTCGTGGCGGATTCTAGTAGTCAATGATCACGCGAGTCGAGGAGGGGCGGAGGAGGTCTACCAAACCACCGTGCGTGCGCTCGCGGAGATCGACGGTGTGGAAGTGGGCACCTTCGACGGCAGCATGTTGGAGGTCGAAGAGAAAGCGTCCACACGTTTCTGGAACCGCCACGCTGCGCAACGCCTCGACGAGAAACTGAAAGCGTTCAAGCCGGACCTGATCTGGTTGCACAACTTCCATAACTTCCTGTCGCCGGCGATTCTGCTACCGCTGCGCCGCTACAAGCGGCAAAGCGGGGCGTCCGTCGTGCAGACCGCGCACGATTACCTGCCGGCGTTTTTCACGCCGGACATGATGTACTTCGATGGCGACCAGCCGCGTCCGGTGCCGCGTAGCGATGTCGGATCGTTGCGTGCGTTTCTGACGCCGTCGAGCTCGAAAGGCCGGATCCACGATCTGATCAAGAAGGTGCACTGGCTGGCCATTCACGCGGCGCTGTCGCCGCGGCAAGTCATCGATCTGTACCTTTGTCCCAGTCAATTCCTGCTCGAAACGCTTCAGCAAAGCGGGATCGACAAATCCATGCTGTTCCTGAACCCTTCGGCCGACGTGCCGTTCGTGCCGCAGCGCGCGCGGCGTACCGATGGCGCAGGGCTGAAATTGGCGTTTGCCGGCCGTCTGTCATATGAGAAAGGTATCGATGCGTTTCTGTTGCTTGCCAGACAGATAGACTTCGCGCACATCGATAGCATCACTCTGTATGGCGATGGACCGATGGCAGATCATTTGCGCCAGGATTTTTCGGCACTCATCGATTCCGGGAAGCTGGTCATGGCAGGGCGGGTTGCACATGACGAATTGCCCGGGTTATTGCGGCAGCACGATGCCATGGTATTACCATCTGTTTGGTACGAAAACGCACCGATGGTAATTCCAGAAGCTGCTGCGAGTGGGCTGCCGATTTTGGTTCGCGATTTGGGAAGCATGTCGACCTATGGCGAGGAGATTGGTAACAAGGTATTGTTTTCGTCGTCGCCGGAAGGGTTGCGGCGCGCGCTGAACGAGCTGCTTGACAAGTTGGGCAAGACGCCCGCGCCCATTTTCGATCTGAGCGAAATGACGCGGCAACGATACCATGAAAATATTCACCGTCTTCTCGAACGTCCGGCATTTGCTGCTAAATCAGCGCTATAAGATCGCATTTATCGGGGTATTCACATCGCCCGCCGTTTTGGATTTTGAGTCAGCACCCGAAAATCGTCAGAAATTGTTTCAGGGTGCGATGCATTAGAAAAAGTTCGGCTATTATCGGGTGGCGGTGATTTACCGATGCAATAAAAATCGCACTGCCATTCGAATATTCGCTACCACTGCCGGTAGGACCGCTTACTCTTTATGACCACGTATATGCAAGCTGAGACACTGAATAGCGACGCGCCTTTACCGAGCGATCAAACTGTCGATAATCCGCAGTGGGGCCGAATCGCAGCCGCAGGAAATATTATGAAAGGATTCAAGGGGGCGCGTCGCATTCTGGCGCTGACCATTATGGGCGCGACGGTTGCGGCATTTACCGGGTGCGCGCAGATTCCAGGTATGGACTTCCCTGAGAAGTCGCCGATCACGCCGGACGACCCGAACCGCTATCCGGACGTCACACCGATCACGTCGGATATGCTGATCCAGCAAGAGCAGCAACGAAAGATCGACGACGACGCCGAGCGGCGGTTGGCGATTTCGCAGCTGGTTGGCAGGCCGTCGCCGTACCGCATCGGTGCGTCCGACGTGTTGTCCGTCATTGTTTGGGAACACCCCGAGTTGGTGTTGCCGAACGTGACGTATGACATCGGCGCCACGAAGGGTACGACCAATATTCCTTATGTCGGTACGACGCCGTCGGTCGGTTACGACGTCAGCGATGACGGTTATATCCAGTTCCCCTATGTCGGACTGGTGAAGGTGGGCGGCGAAACCGAGGTACAGATTCAGCAAACGCTGACGCGGGGGCTCATCCCCTTCATCACGAAGCCGCAGCTGACCGTGCGCGTGATCGGCTACAACAGCCAGCACGTGTATGTGGATGGGGCGGTGACGACGCCGGGTGCGCTGCCGATCACCAGCATTCCGATGACGCTGGCGCTGGCGTTGAACTCGACGGGCGGGGTGACCCCGTCGGGCGATCGCAGCCGCGTCTATCTCGACCGCGACGGCAAGACCTATCGTATCGATCTGACCCAGCTGTCGCGCATCGGCTTGACGCCGTCGCAGATCCCGTTGCGTGACAACGACACGATTCACGTCGAGCCGTTGAGCAGCAACACGGTGGCGGTGGTGGGTGAAGTCTTGCGGGCAGCCAGTGTGTCGCTGCGTACCGATGGTCGTCTGACGCTCAGCGAGGCGCTTGGCGACGTGGGTAGCGTCAACCCGGCCTCCGCGAAACCGCAGTCGATCTACGTGCTGCGTGCCGGCAAGGATCCGAAGCAGCCGCCGAAGATCTATCGTCTGGATGCGAAATCGGCGGCGGCGATGACGTTGGCACAGCAGTTCCCGTTACAAGGCAAAGATGTCGTTTATGTGGACGCCGGAGGGTTGGTTCGCTGGAGTCGCCTGATCACACTGGTGACGGGTAGCGCGAACCTTGCCAACACCGGGTCGGACATCGCGACGCGTTAATGATGGCTCGTATCCTGGTGGTGTGCATAGGCAACATCTGTCGCAGCCCGATGGCGGAAGCGCTGCTGGGTGCGGCGTTGCCTGATCACCAGGTGTCGTCGGCCGGATTGTTCGCAATGGAAGGCTATCCGGCCGACGCGCATGCGCTTGAATTGCTGGCGGAGCGCGGTATCGACATCAGCTCGCACCGAGCCCGCGCACTGACGCAGGAACTGTGCGACCAGAGCGATGTGATTCTGGTGATGGATTGCCAGCAGAAGCAGGAGTTGGCGAGCCGCCATCCGACCACGCGTGGCAAGTTGTACAGGCTTGGCGATCCGGAGGGATTTGACGTGTTCGACCCTTACCGTCTGGATCGCATCGAATTTGAACGGTGCCTCGCGCTCATCGAAAAGGGCGTAGAGGTATGGCGTAACCGCATGAAAGCAATACTTTAAAGTGCAGGCCGCTGGTATGCATCTGACCCTGCGACTAGCGCTTTTCAAAACATCTGACTTGACCCGCCTAAGCGAATGAATGCACCGACAAAACTAGCGGCAGTCCGTTCCGCGGAAAAAGACGACTCAGCTTTGGTTGAGTATCTCGATATCCTGATGACGAAGCGCAAGCTGATTGCGGCGACCGTGGGCGTGTTCCTGGTCTGCGGCATCGCCTATTCTTTGCTCGCGTCGCCCGTCTATCAGGCGAGCATGATGGTGCAAGTCGACGACGGCGGCGATGGCGGAGGAGGGGGGGCCGCGACCGGCGGCGGTAGCGGCAGCAACGTCGTGAGCCAAACCTCTTCGATGTTCACGTCGAAGTCGCCGACGGAAGCCGAAATGGAAATCCTCACGTCGCGTAAAGTGACGTCGGCAGCCGTTGACGAATTAAAGCTGTATATCGATGCGTCGCCGAAACGCTTTCCGGTCATCGGCAAGTGGATCGCGCGCGGCAAATCGAAGCTCAGCACGCCGGGCGCGTTCGGCCTGGGTGGCTATGGTTGGGGTGCGGAAGAAATCAACGTCGAAGATTTCGATGTCCCGCCGGCCTTCTACGGCCAGCGCTATATCGTGACCGCGCTGGGTAACGACAAGTTCTCCATCAAGGGCGCCGGTATCGAGACGGCCGAGGGTCAGGTCGGTCAAGCGCTGAACTTGACATCGGATGAGGGTCCGCTGCGCCTCGTGGTGCACAGCCTGAAGGGCAACCCCGGTGCCGAATACAACCTGACCCGGACGTCGCGACTCGCGTCGATCACGTCCGTTCAGGGGCAGATGAAAGTGCTCGAAAACTCGAAGGACTCCGGCATCATCGATGTCACGTTCCCGAGTGGCAGTGCACAAGGCGCCTCCGACATTTTGACCACGGTCGGAAAGGCCTATCTGCAACAAAACATCGATCGCGGTACGCGGGATGCACAAAAGTCCCTCGACTTCCTGGATCAGCAACTGCCGCTCGCGCAGAAGAATCTGGAATCGGCGGAAGACCGTTACAGCGCGCTGCGTCAAAGTCACGGCACCATCGATCTGAGCGATGAGTCGCGGCTGGCATTGCAACAGGGCGTCGATCTGCAAACGCAATTGATCTCGCTGCAACAAAAGCGCCAGGAACTTGCGCTGCGCTACGCACCGAATCACCCGGCCATTCGCGCGATCGACGAGCAGATCGGCACGTTGCAGGGGCAGATCGGCAGTGTGGACGCGAAGGTCAAGTCCATGCCGGCACTCGAGCAGAATGTGGTGCGCCTGCAGCGTGAAGTGCAAGTGAACACGACGCTTTACACCGATATGTTGGTGAGCCAGCAGACGCTGCAATTGGCGAAGGCCGGGCAGAACGGATCGGTTCGGATCGTCGATTACCCGGCTGTGCCGGAAACCCCGATCAAGCCGAAGCGCTTGCTGATCATCATTCTGTCAATTTTTGCTGGCTTAATGGTGGGTGTGGCGCTGGCCTTCATGTCGGACGTGCTGTTCTCTGGTGTCTCCGATGCGACCGAACTGGAAGAGCGTACGGGTCTGCCGGTGTATGCGACCGTTCCGGACAGCTTGACGCAACATTCGCTGTATCACCGTATCGTGCGGCGTCAGAAGGGCAATGTGTTGCTGGCCTCCACGTCGCCTGACGATCCTGCCATCGAAAGCTTGCGTAGCCTCCGTGTGGCAATGCAATTGGCCATGCACGATGCGAAGACCAATGTGCTGTTGTTCACCGGTCCTGCGCCGGGCGTCGGTAAGTCGTTCGTCACGGCCAACTTTGCAAGCGTGCTGGCCTCCAGCGGCAAGCGTGTCCTGCTGATAGACGCCGACATGCGCAAGGGCTATTTGAATCATTACTTCGGGGTAGCGCGCGAAAACGGCCTGTCCGATCTGCTCGATGGCAAGAAGGCGTTCGGCGAGCTGGTGCATCGCGACATCGCACCGAATGTGGATCTGTTGACGAGCGGTTTGTACCCGCAGCATTCGAGCGAGTTGTTGTCGACGCCGCATCTGGAAACGCTGCTCAAGAGTGCTTCGCAGGCATATGACTATGTCGTGCTGGATGCGCCGCCGGTGTTGCCGGTTGCCGATGCCTGCATCATCGCGTCGCTGGTGGGTATCGTCCTGCTGGTTGCCCGCTCAGGCGTCACCCGTACCGGTGAAGTCAACGAGAGCGTGAAGCGCTTGGCCGCAGCGGGCGGGATTGTGGCGGGTACCGTGTTCAACGGTATCAACCCGACGATGGGCCGCATTGGGTACAAATACGGTGGTTATCGTTACTCTGCCTACAAGTACCAGGCCGACGGCAAACAATAGGAGCGCGGATGACCGTTGTCTATGTCAATGCACGCTTCCTGACGCAGGAATTGACGGGTGTCCAGCGATTCGCGCAAGAGATATCGCTGGAGCTCAAACGCCAGTTGCCGGATGTCCGCTTCGTTTGTCCGGCGAATATCAAGCACCAGGCGTTAGCCGAGACATTGGGTGCGGAGGTCATCGGTTCCCGCACGGGGCACGCGTGGGAGCAAATCGATCTGCCTCGGACGTTGCGACAGCGCGGTAAGCCGTTGTTGGTCAATCTGATGAGTACGGCGCCGGTCGCGTACTCGAATCAGATGGCCACGCTGCACGACGTCAACTACGTACGGTTTCCGAAAAGCTTCTCACGATCGTTCGTACTTTTCTATCGCTTGTTGATTCCGCTGATTCTGAAGCGGATCAAGCTGTTGATTACGGTCAGCGAGTTCTCGAAGCGCGAGATCGCCGGCTACTACGGTTTTCCGGAGAACCGGATCCTGGTGGCACCGAACGCGGTGAATCAGGCGCTGCAGTTGCAGCATGCGCCGAAGCCCGGGCCACGCTACATCCTGGCGGTGTCGTCGCCGAACTTGCACAAGAATTTCGGTGCCTTGATCGAGGCATTTCTGGCGTTGGATGCGGTTGCCGATGGCGTGTCGTTGTATGTGGTCGGTAAAGCGAATGGGAGCTTTCGCTCGCAGAAACTGGACGCAGCACAGGCGTCCGATCGCGTGACCTTTTTGGGTCGCGTCGACGATGCACAATTGTCCGAGCTGTATGCCGGTGCGCTGGCGTTTGCGTTTCCGTCGTTGTACGAGGGATTTGGCATACCGCCGCTGGAAGCACAGTTGAACGACTGTCCGGTCGTGTCGTCGAACGCGGCGTCGATGCCCGAGGTGCTAGGCGATAGCGCGCTGTTTTTCGATCCGACCAATGTAGGCGACATCCAGCGTGCATTGGCCGACATCATTGCCAACGGTGCGTTGCGTGCAGAATTAGTTGAAAAAGGTCGGGCGAATGTGGCGAGATTCTCGTGGCAACGTTCGGCTGAAAAAGTGGCAGAAGCGGTGAGGAGGCTGAGCTAGTGTCTCTTCCGGCGCCGCGTACTCTGGCTGCGGTCCGTCCCAGGCCAGCGTCGTCGCCGCCGATGTTGAACCCTGTAACGCTCGTATGTCCTTCCAGCAATTAGGAATTTCTCAATGTCAGGAATAGCGAACGCACGCTGGGTGGGGCTCTCGCAAGTGGGCCGCATCGCGATGCAGTTGATCGGACTGTCGGTGTTGGCGCGCCTGATCCCGCCGCATGACTACGGCATCATGGCGATGGCCACCGTGGTCACGAACTTCGCGCTGATCCTGCGCGACGTGGGCACCTCTGCCGCCATCATCCAGAAAAAGACGCTGACCGAAGCCACGATCAATGCTGTCTTCTGGCTGAATATGGTGATCGGTTGTGCGATCGCGATTCTGCTGGTCGCATTTTCCTGGGTGATTGCCGCGGGGTTTAAGACACCGGCACTGCAGCCGGTGCTGTGTGTGCTGGCGCTGGTGTTTCCGATCACCAGCTCCGCCTCAGTGCATCTGGCGCTCCTGGAGCGCGACTCCGTATTCAAAAAAGTGGCGCGTATCGAAATTTCGGCGACATTGATCGCGCTGATCGTCGCGATCGTGGCCGCATATATGGGTGCCGGGGTGTATAGCTTGGTGTTCCAGGCGATCACCAACGCGTTGCTGTCGTCGATTCAGTTGTGGGTGTCGTCGCGCTGGTATCCGACGCGGCCGACCTCCGGGCAATGGGGCGAATTGAAGTCGCTGCTGGGCTTCAGCGGCAACTTGTCCGCCTTCAACCTGATCAATTACTTCTCGCGTAACGCGGACAGTATGGTGATCGGCCATTATCTGAGTTCCGCGATCCTGGGCGCTTATTCGCTCGCCTATCGGTTGATGCTGTTCCCGTTGCAAAGCCTGACTTTCATCAGCTCGCGTGCGCTGTTTCCGATCTTGAGCCGACATCAAGACGACCATCGGGCGGTCTGGGCGCGTTACGTCCGGGTGATCGCGATCATTGCTGCACTGGTCGCGCCGTTGATGACCGGATTGTGCATTCTGCGCGAGCCGTTCGTGCGGGTGGTATTCGGGCCGAACTGGGGGCTGACCGCGCAATTGCTGCTCTGGCTGGCACCCACCGGCTTCATTCAATCTATTTCCAGTTCTACCGGCACCGTTTTCATGGCGAAGGGCAGTACCAATACGCTGATGAAATTGGGCATCCTGGGTGCGGTGCTGCAGGTCGGGTCGTTCTTGATCGGTGTGCAGTACGGCGTGCAGACCATGGCGGCGCTGTATCTGGTCGCGAATATTCTGAACGGCGTGCCGGGCCTCTACTGCGCCGCCCGCCTGCTCGACGGCAAATTGTCCGATGTGGGCCGCATGTTGATGCCGATTCTGGCCGCCGACGCGGTCATGGCAGCCGTGTTGACGGGGGCGATGAAGTGGATGGCCGGGTGGGCCGGGGTGACGGACTTGATTATTGTGATCGTCGGAACCGCAATCGGCGTGCTTGTGTACGTCTGCGCCCTGCTGCTGATATCGAGAAAGGTTATGTTGGATCTGAAGGATCTGCTGTTCAAGCGCAGCGTGGCTTGATCCGGAATATTCGCAGGGAAGGACCGGGACCAGGACCGCGGCCAGGTCCTTGCCATGCTTAAGGAATTGCGTCGACTATGACCACACCGAAAATCAGTATTCTCATTCCGCTGTATAACGCGCAGCAATATATCCAGCATTGCCTGGAAACCGTGCTCGCGCAGACCTGGACGGATTTCGAGATCATCTGCGTCGACGATTGCAGCAAGGACCGCTCAGTCGACATCGCAAAGTCGGTGCTGGGGGCGCAAAGCACGATCCCGTGGACGCTGATCGAGAACGAGACGAACCAGGGCGTCGCGGAGACACGGAAGATCGCGACTGCGCGGGCGCGGGGGGACTTCATTCTCTGCGTCGACGCGGACGACTATGTCGCGCCGGAGTTGGCCGGTACGGTCTACCGCGCGGCGGTAGAGTCGAAGGCCGATATCGTCATTTTTTCCGCGACGAATGTCAGCCCGGAAGGGAAAGTCAATTACGTCGTCGACTCCGGCGATGCGGTGATCACCGGCGCGGACGCTGTCGCCCGCACGCTTGCATTGTCGCTGCAAGGCTATTGCTGGAACAAGTTGATCCGCCGCGATATCTTCAGCGCGATCCAGCATCCGAGTGGGCTGATCTATGAAGATGTCTATGTCTGCGTGCAGTCGCTGGCCCGCGCCAACACGGTTCGGCTGATTCCGGATAAATTGTATTACTACGTGAAGCGGGAAAATAGTCTGTCGGTTGGGTTTAATCCGCGTATTGTCGATCTGTTGCCGATTATCGATCTGATCGAAAAAGAGGCCCGACCGTTACGGATCCCGGATTTCGACAAGCTTTTTTTCCGGTTCAAGTACATTTACGGGTATCGGACCGTTGCGTTCCAGGCGGCACGACTGGCCCCGAGCTTTGCGGTGGCCGAGCCCATTCTGGTGCAAATCCACAACCGTCTGCGATTGTCCCATTTGATGGGCATCTGGTCGGATCATCGGCCGAAACTGGCAGTGGCGCTGTTTCTGCTGAAATTGCACCCGCGTTTCCTGTTCCGGTTCGTCCGCTCGACCAGCGGTCGGTAAGTGCTGGGGAGCGAGGTTGTTAGCTTACGAACTTTCCCTGCTGGCGGATCTCGCGTTGATGATTCCGCTGACCTGCGCGGTAGCGGTGTCGGTCGGCCGTGTGGACCGGAGGCTAGTGGGCCGATGGCTGACGGCGCTGGCGGTGTGTGCGGTGCTGGTGGGCATATCGAAGATTAGTTGGGCGCTGCTGCATTACCGCATCGGCAATCTGCCGTTTCGGATGATCAGCGGCCATATGTTGCTCGCATGTGCGCTTTGGCCGCTGGTGTTGGGGATGATGGGTGCATCGCTGGCCGGCCCCGCGGGCGGGCGTCGCGTCGGCTTGGCGCCGGGCATG
>CAWUJR010000063.1:0-12901 GCA_963922375.1 uncultured Robbsia sp. | reverse complement strand
CCTAATGTGCTCGCGCCCGTTGCGATCGACGTGTGCGATCCGGGGTGGCACGCTGCCTCCGATATGCATAGCGTCGACGCCATCGTGTGCATCAATATGCTTCACATTTCTCCGTGGCGGGCGACCGACGCGTTGTTTCGCGGCGCAAGCCTGCGCCTGCGCACCGGCAGCCGGTCTACCTGTACGGCCCGTTCCTGCGCGACGATCACCCCACCGCCGCATCGAACACGGCATTCGACCTGCAATTGCACGCCCGCGATCCGCGTTGGGGTATCCGCGCGCTAGAGCGTGTGCAGGACGTTGCTACCCGCCACCATTTCGTCCTGTCGGAAGTCGTCGAAATGCCAGCCAATAATCTGAGCGTGATCTTTACTCGCTGCTGAAGGCCGCCGTAACGCCGCTCCCGCTTGCCCGTCGCCTCGTCAGCACGGTGGCACGGTGGCACGGTGGCACGGTGGCACGGTGGCACGGTGGCACGGTCATTATTGCAAATTCATAAAGGCAGCCTTGATAAAAATCAAACAGATTGGATAGATGGAAGAAAAAGCGCGAAGATAGACGCAAAAAGGCGGGTCTTTGCGCACAGTTGCGAATGAGTGCAAACGTCGTGATCTGATCATGAAGATCAGGGTTAACCCTTGTTAGAGGCGATAAACGGACGGATTGCGCGATTATCGACCGAAAAGTGAGGCCACCTGAAGGCTCGACCCGTCCATCGCGCTAATATTTGCCTAGGCTTTTAATCAGATAGGACCGGTCATGACATCGCTCACCAACCCGCTATTTCTCAACACCATCCTGTTAGGCGGTTCGACTGACGCCAAGTTGGCCGCAGCGTGTGCAGCGGGATTCGACCAGGTGGAGTTATGGCGCCAGGATATCGAAGCCGCCAACAACGACAGCGCGGCCGTGGCTGCTACCCTGCGTCGCCTCGACTTGGCGCTTACCGACTACCAGGTACTGCTCGACTTCGACGGTGCGCCCGACACGAAGCGCGAGTCCAAGCGGGCGGAAGCACGCCACATGCTGGACACGGCGGTCATCGTCGGCGCGAAAACGGTATTGACGCCGGCCTCGACGGATGTGCACTGCGTGCCCGAACGAATCGAGGAAGACCTTCGCTGGCTGGCGCGCGAAGCCGGAAAGCGCGGACTACGCATCGCGTATGAAGCGATGGCATGGAGCACGGTGAATCACTTCACGCCGGACGCATGGCGGACGATCCAAAACGTCGGCGAAGACAACATCGGAATGGTGATCGATGCATTCCACATCTTCGTCAAGAAGCGCACCGCCCGCGACCTCGACGGCATCCCCGCCGACAAGATCTTTCTCGTGCAATTCTCCGACCTCGCAGACGATCCCACCCCGGAAAACCTGATCGACACCGCGCGGCACCGCCGCTTGTTACCCGGTGAAGGCCACTTCCCGGTCATGCGCATCCTTGAGGCCGTCCTGGCAAAGGGCTATACCGGTCCGATCGGACTCGAAGTATTCAATGACGACATCAAAGCGTTACCGCCGGAGCAAGCCGCCGTGGATGCGATGAAGGCGCTTCGCAGCCTGATCGACGCCGCCAACCGCTGAGCGCTGCATGCCTTTCGGCCCGCTACGGACATCCGACAGCGGGCCACGAAAAACAATAAGCCGCCCACAACGCGGTTCTCCGGAAGCGCCATCATGCGTGAGATCGTCCCTCCTGCTGTGCCCCTGTCTTCGCCGGACCCCGCCAACCCTTCACCGTCCTCTTCGTTACCAGCGGCCGCGGTTCGGGATCCCGGCGCGACATCTGCCCGGGGCGCCGCAGCGACTTCGACCGCTGCCGCCGCCACTGCCGTTCGTTCGTCTTGGTCGTCCGCGTCCGGGTCGTCCACGTCGTCGGATACCCGCACGAGGCGCTGGTTACCGCTACTCGGTATTTTCCTGGTCTCGCTGAATCTGCGGGCGGCCGTCACGTCGCTGAGCGCCATCTATGGCGACATCGGCAAAGACGTGCATGGATTGAATATCAGCTTGCTTGGTACCTTGCCATTGCTGTCGTTCGCGTTGTTCGGCTCTGCCACATCCACTTTGGCCAAGCGCCTGGGATTCGAACGGTCGCTGTGCATATCGATGTTGCTGATCGCAGCGGGTATCGGCCTACGTTCGATCAGTCAGGCGTTTCCCGTATTCGCCGTCTGCACGGTACTCGCGCTGGCAGGCATTGGTTTCAGCAATGTGTTGATGCCGCCGGTCATCAAACAATATTTCCCCGATCACGTGGGCGGCATGACGGCGTTCTATGCGGTCATGATCGCCGTATCGGCCGGCCTGCCGTCGGCCATTGCGGTGCCGATCACCGATGCGATAGGATGGCGTGCAAATGTCGGCTTATGGGCGGTGACCGCGGCGATCGCGATCCTGCCTTGGCTCGCGTTGTCGGTCAGCAAGAGGTGGAATGAAAAACAAGGTGAGAAGCTGGGCGAACCGCAGGGAAAACAGCTGACGAAAGCACCCGGCGCAAAGCCGGGCGGCATCCGGGACAAACGGCTTAGCAACCGCATCGGACGCGAACAGCCTGCTGGACAGGACAGCGTGGCATCGGCGGCGGCACCGTTGCAAAGGAGCGGCGTGCCGTTGTCCCACAAACCGGTGTATCGATGGCCGCTCGCTTGGTCGATGGTGATCCTCTTCGGCGTCACCATGATGAGTATGTATGCAATGCTGACCTGGCTACCGGTCTATCTGATCGCGCATGGCATGTCTAAGGCCGCTGCCGGTGACGTACTGTTCGTCTACAACATCGTCGGTATCGTGCACTCGATCCTCGTGCCGATGTTTCTGGATAAAATGAGACGGCCTTATCTCGTCGTTGCGCTGGGCGGCGGACTGCAAATCGTCGGTTATATGGGCTTTCTGTTCGTTCCCTGCGGCGCCTGGGTATGGGCTGTCGTCGCGGCACCAGGTCTGATCGGGATACCAGCAACATTCGACCTGATCAATCTGCGCACCCGCACGAGTGCCGGTGCATCGTCGCTCTCGACTTTCGTGCAGGCGGCCGGCTATGTGCTGGCCGCGATCGGTCCTTTCGTCACCGGCAAACTCGCGGCCTCCGCAGGCGGCTGGGACGCCGCATTCGGATTTCTAAGCGCGATGGCGGTGGTGATGTTGATTGCGGCGCGCGGCGCCGTCGCGAACCGCTTTCTAGAGGACGCGTAGGCGATGCTTTACAAATAACGGGAGCCATGTGGGTCCTGCTTGGGTCCTGCTTGGGTCCTGCTTGGGTCCTGCTTGGGTCCTGCTTGCGGCGGTGCTGCTGCGTTGCTTCACGGATGCTGGGCGATCCACGACGCCTTGAGCATGCCCCGGGAGCTCGCTTGAACGACAAGCGTCCCCCGGACCGCTTACGCGGCAGCCAGATGAAATTTCCCGACGAGGCCCTTCAACGCGCGCGCCTGATCGTCCAGTGAGCGCGCTGCCGCTGCCGCCTGCTCGACCAACGCGGCGTTCTGCTGCGTGCCGGCATCCATTTGGGTCACCGCACGATTCACCTCTTCGATGCCGGTACTTTGTTCTTCCGACGCGGCCGAGATCTCACCCATGATGTCCGTCACACGCGATACGGCTTTAACGACTTCATCCATTGTCGCACCCGCTTGTTGGGCAAACGTCGAGCCGTCGCTCACGCGCGATACCGAATTTTGAATCAGCGACTTGATCTCTTTCGCTGCCGCAGATGAGCGTTGCGCCAGGTTGCGCACTTCGCCTGCCACCACCGCAAAACCGCGTCCCTCTTCGCCCGCCCGGGCCGCTTCCACTGCTGCATTCAACGCGAGAATATTGGTCTGAAATGCAATGCCTTCGATCACACCGATGATATCGCCGATGCTTTTCGCACTGGCGGAAATCTGTTCCATCGTCGAGACCACACGGGCCACCGCCTCGCCACCACGCCCGGCGATATGAGACGCATTGTTCGCCAACGCACTCGCCTGCTTCGCGTTGTCCGCGTTCTGCCGCACGGTCGAGGTCAACTGCTCCATGCTGGTGGCCGTCTTCTCTAACGCGACAGCCTGTTGTTCGGTTCGATTCGACAAATCCACATTGCCCATCGAAATCTCCCCCGATGCCGATGCGATGGCTTCCGCGCTGGCCGCTATATCGCCCACGGTCGCCGATAAGCCGAGCTGCATATTCGACAACGCCGCCAACATGCTCGCATTGTCCCGCTTTGCCAGCGCGATCGGATTCGACAGATCGCCCGAAGCAATCCGACTGGCGATCTCCTTCGCATAGGCCGGCTCGCCGCCCAACTGCGCCGCCACGCGGCGGACGACCCACTCACTGACGATAACCGCGATGAACACCGTGACGATCGTCATCACCACCATCATCACAAACGACGAATGATAAATAAACGCCGCGGCATCGATGGTCGCCTTGGCTGCCGCGCCTCGCCCTGTGACCACGGCATCGGCAAGTTTCTCGACTTTGGCCGTTTCGACGAACAACGCGACATCCTGCATCCCCACCTGCCAGTTCATCTGCGACAGGTCGAGCGGTTGCGCCTGGACCAACTTCACGAATGTACGCAGATGCTCGGTCCACGCCTGCACCGCGGCGGCAAACGCCTTTTGCTGCGTCACCGACGCTTTATCCGACTTGTCCGTATATTGCTGAAGCGTGGCTTGTTCGCTGACAATATTTGCCAATGCCTTTTCGATGTCGTCACCGAGTTGCGCACGCTCGTTCGCCGTGGTCGCCGTCAACAACATCTTTTGCGAACGACTCGCGCTCAACACATCGCCCCGCGTTTCTTCGGCTGCCCGCGTGGCCAGATGGCCTTGCGCGAAGATGGATTGCATCGCGCCATCGAGACGAGAAATTTGAGTCAGTGCAATCAACCCGATGGCAATCGTTCCCAACAATACAAGTGCGAATGCGATGCGCAACGATGCTTTGACGGTGACGCCTCCCAACCCTTTTTTAAGTGCCCGATCCAACGCGTTTTTGGTGGTGGTAGCTGCGGCATGTGCACTGGTCGAACGACCTTGCATCAAGAGCGGTCTCATCAATTTACCCCTGTTTTTAACTGTTGCGAGGCGTCTTACCGCCCTTTTTTTACAACGTGAGGGATTTATAACCGGACAAAATTCAGCGCGGGAAATTACATGCGATTCAGTACGCTTTACCGCATCGAATCACACCATGTTGGAGGTGTCGCATCGCTTTCTTACGGACCGCGAGACCACGCACTCGGTTATATTAGGATACCTTAATATGAATGCAACGGGCACTCGTTCCGCCATTACTCACCGGCGTCGCATTCAATGCGATTACGTCCATTTCCTTTCGCCCGATACAGCGCCATATCGCTGCGCATTAACGCCTGATCCGCGCTGGTGTCGCTCGCTTTCATGATCGAGATACCGATACTCACGGTCAGCCAGATATGACGCTCACCGTAAACCAGTGGCGTCGCGACGATACGCCCTTGCAGACGCTTCGCACGCGCAACGGCCGCTTGCATGTTGACGCCTCGGAACACGACAGCAAACTCCTCCCCGCCAACGCGCCCCAACGCTTCGCAGTCGCTGACCTCCTCATGAAACAGCGATGCGAAATGCTGCAGCGCCATGTCGCCGGCAGCATGCCCCCAACTGTCGTTGATGGCTTTGAAGTAGTCGAGATCGCACATCATCACGGCCGCTCCGTCCACCTCGCCCTGATGGATTCTGGCCATCTCTTGCTGAATTTGATTCATGAAGTGCCGCCGGTTCGGCAACTGCGTGAGAAAATCCACTCTTGCGAGTTCGCGCAGCTCTCTCTCGATCTGCTTCGGTTCGGTGATGTCGTTGACGAGTCCATGCCATAGCACGCCGCCGCTGCCCAAGCGTCGTGGGTGCGCCGCACCCTGTCGCCATCGCGTTCCCTGACGGGGCAGTACCACGCGGTATTCAAGATTCCACGGCGTCAACGAAATCGCCGAGCGCGCGAGCGACTCCTCGTAAGCGAACAGATCATCCGGGTGAATCCGCTCGCGAATGGACAGATCGCTGCCGTTCACGTCATCCTGTGTCAGCTCGTAAATATCGGCAATGCCCGCACTGGCATACGAGAAATACACGTCGCCATTCACATTCATTTGCATCTGAAAGACGAGGCCTGGCACTTCGTGTGTCAGACTCGTGATCAAATCGACCGTTTCTTGCAATTGTTCGGACATATTTTGAATCGCATCGATGTCGCTCGTGGTCCCGATCATTCGCAACGCGACGCCGTCGGCGTCACGTGCAACCACCTTGCCGCGGCTGGCGACCCATTTATAGCGGCCGTCTTTACAACGCACGCGGAAATCGGACGCATAGCTTTCGGTCAGTTGATCGATATGGGCCTGAAACGCTTGCTCCACTTTTTCCCGGTCTTCCGGATGCACACGCGACAAACTATCGTCCATCAGATCCGTCAGGTCGTGCTCGTCGTAGCCGAAAATGGCTTTCCAACCTGCCGAATAGTCGATCCGACACGCTTGCAGGTCTCGATCCCAGATACCGGTTCCGCTGCCCTCGATCGCCAATGCCAGAAGGCTCTCGCTTTCGCGCAACGCTTGTTGCTCCTGCATCAGCCGGGTGCGGGCGGTGTCGCCTTCGATTGCCATCACGACGATGTCGGCGAGCACGCGCAAAAAGCCCTGCTCCTCTTGGCTGAGTCCGCGCGGCGCCGTATCGAATATACAGAACACACCCACGCGACTGCCGTCCGAGAGGGTCAGCGGGCACCCCGCATAGAAACGGATGCCCAGTGCGATACGCACGGGGTTATCGTGGAAGCGCTCGTCTTCACTCGCATCGGGCACGATCAGCGCGGTATCTTGAAGAATCGCGTGCGCACAGAAAGATAGGGTGCGCGGCGTCTCGCTGAACGGCAGCCCGTCGGCGGACTTGAACCACACGCGATCGCTGTCGACAAGGGACAGCGCGGAGAATCCGGTCGAAAATACTTTCTTCGCCAGGCGCGCCAATCCATCAAAGCGTTCGTCCGCCGCAGTGTCCAGCAGCGCAAGCGATCGCACCGCGACGATTCGCGCACTCTCGTTTTCGGGTAAGACGGGGACGAGCATATGAGGGTCGATCGACAGGGGTCGAAATTCGGGCTATACCGGCATTACGGCAAACCATGAATAAACTTTAGGGAAATATCGGGCTGCCGAAACACGCGTACGCGCGCAGCCGCGTTTTGCGGGGTCGGCCGGCGACCAAGTGATAGAACTATACAAAATATCTATTTATGGATATTATTTCTACTCGCACCTCCTCCCCCGCAGCCGCGCTGCGCTCACCGGACGACATGGCCATGTCCCTTTCCCCCACTTACGACGACGTCGTTGCCGCAGCCGAACGGATCGCCGGCGTCGCGCACCACACCCCCGTGCTGACCTCACGCATTGTCGATGAGATGATGGGGGCCAAGGTGTTCTTTAAATGCGAGAACCTACAACGCATCGGCGCCTTCAAGTTTCGCGGCGCGTTCAATGCACTGTCGCGCTTTGACGAACAGCAGAAGCGTCGTGGCGTGGTGGCGTTTTCGTCTGGGAACCACGCGCAGGCGATCGCGCTATCCGCGCAGTTGCTCGGTATTCCGGCAACCATCGTGATGCCGCACGATGCGCCGGCCGCAAAGATCGCGGCCACGCGCGGTTATGGCGGCAAGGTCGTGCTGTACGACCGATATCGCGAAGACCGCGAGCAAATCGGCCGCGAACTGGCGGAGCAGCACGGATTGACCCTGATTCCGCCGTACGATCACGCCGATGTCATCGCAGGCCAGGGGACGGCGGCGAAAGAACTTTTCGACGAAGTGGGTCCGCTGGATGCGTTCTTCGTCTGCCTGGGCGGCGGTGGTCTGCTGTCGGGCTCCGCACTGGCCACCCGCGCCCTATCGCCGGACTGTCAGCTCTACGGTGTCGAGCCCGAAGCGGGCAATGATGGACAGCAGTCATTCCGTTCCGGTCGCATCGTCCACATCGATACCCCGCAGACCATCGCCGATGGTGCGCAGACGCTGCATCTCGGTCAGTTGACATTTGACATCATTCGTCGCGACGTGCAGGACATCTTCACCGCATCTGACGCCCAGTTGGTCGAATGCATGCGTTTATTGGCCTCCCGAATGAAGCTGATCGTCGAGCCAACCGGTTGTCTGGGCTTCGCCGCCGCCCTCAAGCGTAAGTCGGAATGGGCCGGAAAGCGGGTCGGGGTGCTGATCAGCGGCGGCAACGTCGACATCACGCGGTTTTGCGCGCTGCTGTCAGCGAGCCCCGATTAGCAGGTTTGTTGAAAATTGACTGCGCAATGGTACGACGCGATTTGCGCAACAATCGCAGTCGGGCAGGCGGCGTCGTGGCTATTGTGGCGATAGCCCAGTATTTAACGCGCCGCACAATAATGTTTTACCCGTAGCGCCGATGATCTCCGGCTATAGACGCCTAAAATGAAAGTCAAGGAACCAAAAACATTTCCGAGACATCGCAGACCGATGCCCCAGGTTTCTAATCCGAAAAATGACTGGAGGTCGCATCATGAACACGAAACTCATTTCTGCTGTTGCTTTGGCTGCCGCGCTGGCTGCACCGACATTTGCTTTTGCCCAATCGGCCAACGGCCCCGTGACACGCGCAAGCGTCCGTGCGGAGTTGGTCCAACTGGAAAGAGCGGGCTACAACCCCGGCACGAACCAAACAGACTATCCGCAAAACATCCAGGCCGCTCAGCATCGTATCGATATGCAATCGGCACCCGTCGCCAATTCGGCCGGTTCGTCGAATAGCGGTTCGTCCGAATCGGGTGGTCCTGCGGTACGCAGCAATAACCCAGTCGGCTCCAACGCCGCTTACAGCCGCAGCTACTACCCGCAACCGGCCGGCGCAAATCACCCGTAATGGGGTAAGCCGGACGCGCAAGCGGCCAATCGACTGATCGGTGAAACTTAAGTAAGGCAACAAAAAGCACCTGTCGATACAGGTGCTTTTTTTATCGATACGTGAAATAGACGGTGCTGAAACAAGCGTGGTCGGATGGCTTGCCTGGTGATCGTCGGAGCGAGCGTGTTGTCCTTTCTGTCGCCGCGATGGTGCGTCATGCGCTACGGTTCGTCAACCGTTCGACGTCCTCGGTTCGGGGTCGCAGCGCCGAGTCGCCGCTTCGCGCCGGTTGAACGATAGAGCGGCCAATAAACGGCTGCTGCAATCAACGCTGCCGCGGCCATCATGCCTGCCAGGGCCATCAGTCCAAAGCGCGGGAACAGCAACACGACCATCGTGCTGGCCAACGCGCCGAATACCATTTGGATCGACGTCACTAGCGCCCCCGTCACGCCCGCTAGCGATGGCACCGGTGCCATCGCGCCGTGTGTCGCGCTGGGTCCCATCAAACCGAAGCTGAAGGTGCTCACCACGAAAAGCGGCATCACGCGTTGCACCGATGCGCAACCGGTCACCGCCACGCCCATCAGCAGCACCGTCGCCACGACCGCCAGCGCGATACCGGACATCAGCAATGACGTAGGCGCGACGCCGCGCTTCGCCAAGTGCCCATTCACCGCCGCTCCGGCCACAATGCCCGCGCCGGTACAGGCAAACATCATCGAATAGGCGAATGACGTGAGATGAAACAGGCCGAGCAAGGTGAGCGACGATCCGGCGACATACGCGAACATCCATGCAAAGCCCAGTCCGTTGACCAGAAGGTGGCCGCGCACGGACGGCACCCGAAGCAGGAAGCCATACGCGTTTTGCTTGCCTCGCGGACCGCTCCCCGCTATGCCCTCGGCCGAAAGACTGCCCACTGCGCCGCCCCGCGCAAGGTCGTGCGACCCCATGCTATCGTTCGCAACGCGCGGCGACGCCGATGTGCGCCGGTCGTGGGTCTCGGCCAGCGCGATAGCGGTCAGACAGGTCAGCAATACGCCGCAGCCCAAGGTGACGCCATAAATACCGCGCCATCCGACCGGCTGCAACAATGCCGTGCCGGCAGCCGGTGCGACGATCGGTGCCAGATTCGCAACGATCGTGATCGTCGCGAGCCGGGTCTGCGCCGCTACGCCGTCGAATTGGTCGCGGACGATCGCAAACGCCATCGTCATGCCCGCACCGGCACCTGCTCCTTGCGCTAGTCGGCCGGCCAGGACGCTGGCAATCGAATGGCCAAAGGTGGCCACGGCATTGCCGAGCACAAACAGCACCAAACCTGCCAGTAATGCCGGGCGTCGACCCACGCGATCGGATAAAGGCCCATACGCGATCGGGCTGACCGCGAACCCCAACATGAATAGACTCAGCGTGAGCCCGGCTGTGCTCGCCGTGGTGCCCAAGCCCTGGGCGATGTCGGCTAACGCCGGCAGCGCCATGTCGGTCGAAATCGGTGGCAATGCCGCCAGCGCACCCAGGCACAACATGTACGGCAAACGGTCGGGGGAAAGTTTCATCAGCCACGCCTTTTTCGGTACGGCATTGTACCGCATTGTGGTCAGATGTCATTGTCGGACGATGTACTGCCCTGCCGAACGACCGCTACAATGCGCGGTCTGCGCACGGCGCCGTGAAGGGAAAAGGGGAGACGATGGAGAAGGAAACGGGGGGCATTCAGGTCATTGCACGCGCCGCCGCCATCTTGAGAGCGCTGGGGCGCGAGGGTGTCAGTTTGGGTACGCTCGCTCGCCAGACCGGGCTACCGCGATCGACGGTGCAGCGGATCGTCGACGCGTTGGCAACCGAGCACTTCGTCGAGGCGGGCGATGCGGGGGTACGGCTCGGCTGGGGCATCGGGCGACTCGCGCAAATCGCCCACTCGGATGTCGTGGTGCGTGTCCGGCCTTATCTGGAGTCGCTTTTCCACTTGAGTAATGAAACCGTCGATATCGCGTTTCGTCGTGGCAAAGAGGTCGCGTTTCTGGATCGCATCATCTCCGAGCAGGAACTTCGCGTCGTGCCGATCACCAACAAGCCGCGACCGTTGTACGCGATGGCCAACGGCAAGGCCTTGCTCAGCACGATGACGGACAAGGAAGTGGGAATGCTGCTCGGAGAATCGTTCGAGCGGTTGACGCCCGCCACCGCAGGCGATTTACCGTCGCTGCTCGCGACGCTGGCCGTCGTTCGCAACGGCGGTTTTGCCTATGACCGCGAAGAACACGCCGTCGGCGTCTGCGCGATCGGTATGCCCATTTGCGTGCAGGGCTTGCAGCCTCATGCGATTTCCATCGCGGTGCCCGCGCAACGCTTCGATGCACAATTGCCCGCACTACGCGCTGCGCTGCGAGACGCCCGGACCGGTATCGAAGCCGCGTTAAACGGTATGCTGAGCGAGAGCGTCGCACCATGACAAAGCCCGTCGACCTTCCTGCCGACGGCACCGCTCACCGATGTATTCATCATGACGCACCTACCGCCGTGGGAGCGCTGCCGATAAATTGGCATCGACGCGTGATGACGCTGGCGTTTCCGATCGTTCTCGGCAATCTCACACAACCGATTCTGGGCATCGTCGATACGGCCGTTGCCGGGCACCTGAGTGGCGCGCAACCGCTGGGCGGCGTGGCGCTCGGGGGCTTGTTTTTCAACATCGTATTCTGGGGCTTCGGTTTTCTCAGAATGGGAACGACGGGCCTCGTTGCGCAGAGCTTCGGCGCAGGCGATCGCGACGCGCTTCGCGACAATCTGATGCGCGCGATGGCGCTGGCGATGACGATCGGCATCGGTATTCTCGCGCTGCAATGGCCGTTGATGCATAACGTACTGCGACGCGTCGGCGGTAGCGACATCGTGCAGGAAAATGCTCGCGAATACTGTGCGGCGAGGATCTGGGCTGCCCCCTTGGTGCTGCTGAATTATGTGATCCTCGGCTATTTGCTTGGACGACAACAGGCACGCCTCGCGCTGCTGATACAAGTCTTCATCAACGCCGTGAATATGGTGGCGGTGCTGCTGTATGTGTACGGCTTCAATCGAGGGATCGGCGGCATTGGCGCCGCCACCGCGACGGCCGATGCATTCGGGTTCGTGCTGGGCGCAGCGCTGCTCATACGGCTGCAACGGCAGGACCGCGCGCGACAGCAACGCAGCGGGCAAGCAGTAGAAGCAACCGCCATGGGCACATTGTCTGCGTTCTCATGGCGTCGCCTGCTCGATCGCGATGCGTTACGACGGCTGACCGCGATCAACCGGGACATCTTGCTGAGAACACTTTGTCTACTGGCGTCGCTGGCCGCGTTCGCCCATTTGGGCGCGCGGCAAGGCGATACGATCCTGGCGGCCAACGCGCTGTTGTTGAACTTTCAGACCTTCATGTCGTACGGCCTCGATGGTTTTGCGCATGCGGCCGAAGCCCTGGTGGGGGCAGCGGTCGGTGCACGACGCCGCGACGCGTTCAATCAGGCCGTGAGGATAACGTTGCTGTGGTCGGTCGTCGGCGCACTGCTGCTGTCGGCGATTTACGGTGTCTTGGGCGAGCGCATCATCGCCCAGCTCACCAGCGACATCGCCATTCGCGCGAGCGCAATCCATTACCTTGGCTGGGTAGTCGTGCTGCCGATTGCCTCTGTCAGTGGCTTTCTTCTCGACGGTGTGTTCATCGGCGCGACGTGTACCCGGCAGTTGATGAAAGCGATGGCGTTATCGCTGGGCGTGTTTGCGCTGACGGCATGGCTGCTCGTTCCACATTTCGGCAATCATGGGCTGTGGCTCGCTTTCACGCTGTTTATGGTGGCGCGTGGTGTGATGCTCGCGTTGCAATTACCTGGTCTGGCGAACCGCATTGAATCCGCCGCATCAAGGTGAACGGTGCAGACCGGCAACGACCGCGTCAGGGACCGGCGGCAGGCACCCTTCCCCGCCGCACCGAACAGCGCGCGACGCGCTCGCCTGCCG
>CAWUJR010000062.1:0-12991 GCA_963922375.1 uncultured Robbsia sp. | reverse complement strand
TCACCGCGGCCAATTCGATCAGCGCTGCGCTGGCCGCGCCCGTCAGCGCACCGGTGCCGAGTCCGGACAGCAGACGGCCGCCGATCAGACCGAACACCGAACTGGCCGCAGCAATCCACAGTGCGCCGGCGAACACGACGACTAACGATGGCACGATCAGCATGCGCCTGTCCGGCAACGCGTCGGAGAGGCGGCCAAACGTCAGCAGGGTCAGCAGCACCCCCGCCGAGTAGACCGCATAGATCAGCGTCAGCGTGGTGGCGTCGAACCCCAACTGCACTTGAAACAGACTATAAAGGGGCGATGGCGCGGTGCTGTTGGCCATCGAAACAATCAGCGCGGCAAGCACGAGGGCCATGGCCTTCGTATTGTTGCCGGGAGGGGATCCGGAAGAGGATCCCGAGGCAGAACCTGAAGCGGCCGCACGGGCCGCTTGCGCAGAGGTGTTCAATGCAAGGTGTCGTCAGGAGCAGGGGCGAGACGGCCATTGGGGCCATCTCGGTCATTCAGCGTTCGGTCGGGTCGTCGGGAAACGGCCCTTTGTCACGCTTTTAGTGAAGCTTGATTTTCGGTGTCGACGATCGTCGCAGACGCTGTGCAAGCGCATCCAGCACCGCATGGGTCACCCCCGTGAGGGCCATCACATGTTTGCGGTATAGCGACACATACATCAGGCGCGCGAACATGCCCTCGATGAAGAAGCTCTTGCCGACCACGCCGCCCATCAGACTGCCCACCGCTGTCCACTGGCCCAGCGAGATCAGCGAGCCGAGATCGCGATACTGATAGGACGGGAGCGGCTCGCCGGCGATATGCAGCGGCAGGGCTTTCGCAAGGAAAGTGGCTTGCTGGCTGGCGGCCTGCGCACGTGGCGGCACGTTCTTGCCGATAGCGGGCCACGGGCAGGCCGCGCAATCGCCAAACGCAAAGATATTCGGATCCGACTTGGATTGCAGCGTCAGTCCCACTTCGATCTGATTGCCGCGCGTCACTTCCAGACCGGCGAGCGTACCCAGCACCGCCGGCCCCTTGATACCAGCGGTCCAGACAGTCAGGTCGGTTGGGATGTACTGACCGCCCTTCGTATGAATGACGCTTTCCTCGACCCGGGCGACCGAGTCGCCCGTCAGAATGGCGACACCCAGATCGCTCAGCAGGCGTGCGGTGGCCGTGGAGACGCGCTCCGGCAGGGCGGGCAGGATGCGTGCGTTGCCTTCAATGACCGTGATGGTCACGTCTTGCCACGGGTCGAGTTTGTGCACGCCGAACGCGCGCAGCTCGCTCGCGGTCGTACGCAATTCTGCAGCAAGCTCGACGCCAGTCGCCCCGGCGCCAATAATGGCCACGCGCACCAACGGGCGAGCATTGCCCTGTGCTTTTGCCGGCGCACGCACCAGCGCACTGATCAATTGACGGCGGAAGCGTTCCGCCTGCGCGACCGTATCCAACGCCAATGCATGCTGCTCCGCGCCTTCGACGTTGAAGAAATTCGTCGTGCTGCCGATGGCGATCACCAGCGTGTCGTACGGCACATTGCGCTCGGGCAGCAGCGCGACATCTTCACCGCTGTCGCTGAACACCAATGGCGCGAGCCGAATCGTCTTCGCTTCCCGGTCCAGACCGACGAAATCGCCCTGTTCGAACGTGAAGTGGTTCCAGCGCGCCTGGGCCGCGTACTGCACCTGATGGATATACGGGTCCATGCTGCCGGCCGCCACTTCATGCAGCATCGGCTTCCAGATGTGCGTGGCATTGCGATCCACCAGCGTCACATGCGCTTTGCCGTGCTTGCCGAGCTTTCGGCCCAGTTGCGTCGCGAGTTCGAGGCCGCCTGCGCCTCCGCCGACGATGACGATCCGATGGCTGGTCTGGGTTTGCATCTTTGCTGTTTATTAGGTGAGTCGACTTTTTTCGGAAGCCGGGGATTTCAATCGCAACTTATCTCGAATTTGGCACTGCTTCGGCACGCTTTGGTCCGCTTGCGCTCGCGCCGTCTGCGTTGCATCCGCGACGAGGCTGCCGCGAGCGGTTGCCGGCGTGATACGCGTCTCATACAAACCAATGCGGGCCTGACTGCCCTCTACCGGCAGCGTACGGGTTTCACCTAGTTTCATACTAAGCATTAAAGCCTGGGCCCGTCAAAGGAATCCGACGTTGTCATTGCCGCACGCCGCTTGCGCAGCGTCGCACACCGTCGCGCTTTGACAGGTCGACGCGGCCGGTGGCCCGGGGAACCTGTCGCCAGCAGGACGCATCGTCGCCCAATTTTAATGCGGTGCGGAAGGCGCGGCGGGCTGGGCGCTCAACTTGATGTGCAGCAACCGCCGCGATACCAGCACTGCAACGAAGGCGGCGATCGCCGTCATCAGCATGCCGGCATGCACCGATCCCACCAATACGTCCCGGCTCGCGGCAATCAATGCGCGGCCATTGTTGCTCGTGCCGTGCAACGCGGCCAGCACTTGCTGTTGGCTGACCGGATCCACCAGTAACTGCGGGTCGCGAAAGTGTGCGGCAACGGCGTCTGGGAGCGGCGTATCGACGATGCCCTCGAGTCGTTTGCTGACGCCATTCTCATAGGTATGCGTGACCAGGGTGCCGATGAGCGTCGTGCCCAGCATGCCGCCGACCATCCGTGACGACTGCATCAACGCGGTGGCAATGCCGAAGCGCTCGCGCCCGGCGATGTTCTGCGAAAAAATGTTCAGATTGTTCAGCGTGAAGCCCAGCCCGACGCCGGCGGCCATCACCGCGCTGACCAGAAACCAGTGCGGTGTATAGGATTGTGTTGCCATCACGCCGACTGCCGCATACAACATCAGCGAGAACCCCGCCGTCAGCGTTAGCACGGGGCGCGTCAGGCGCACTACGATGCGGGTGTTGATGATGCTGCCCACGGCAATGAATGCTGCAAGCGGTGTCGCCAATAACCCCGCCAATTGCGGCGACAATCCAAAGCCGCCCTGCAACAAGAGCGGCGTGAAGAAGAGCAGCGAAAACATCACGAAGCCCGCCAGCACGGACATGATGAAAAGCTGTACCAGATCGCGGTTGCGAAATAGATCGAGCGGAATCATCGGATGGGTCGCGCGTTTTTCGCACCAGAGCAGCGCCGCGCCGCCGGCAAACACCCATGCGAGCAAGCCCAGATTGGCGGCCGTCAGGCCGCTCTGCGGGAAGTTCTCGACACACAGCTGCAGGCTGCCGAGTACCACTGTGATCAGCACCGCCCCCGCAATATCGATCCGTACCGCACCTTCGCGGCGATGCTGGACGGCCGGCAGGTAGCGAACGATGCAAAGCAGGCTGGCCAGACCCACCGGTAGATTGACCAGAAAGGTCGAGCGCCAGCCATAGTGTTCGGTCAGGAATCCGCCGATCGAAGGCCCTGCTGCCGTGCCGATCCCGTATGCGGCGGCCATCACCACCTGCCAGCGTACGCGCGCTCGCGCGTCGGGGAACAGGTCCGGGATCGATGCGAACGCGGTGCCCACCATCATCCCGCCGCCGATCCCTTGCAGTGCGCGGGCAATCACCAGGAACAACATATTGTCCGCCAGACCGCAGAAAATCGATGCGATCGTGAACACCAGCACCGATGCCACCACAAACGGCTTACGTCCGAAAAAGTCGCCCAGTCGGCCGAAGATCGGGACGGTGACGATGGACGCGAGCAAATAGGCATTCGCAATCCATGCGTAGTACTCGAAACCCTTGAGTTCCGACACGATCGATGGCAGCGCCGTGCTCACGACCGTTTGGTCGAGCGCGACGAGCATATTGACCAACCCGATACCGATCATTGCCCATAACGCTTGGCGAAACGGCAAAGCAGCCGCCCGCGCGTCGGTCGCGCCGGTTGGAGTCGTCATCGTGTGGCTCCGAATCCGGGGTGCCGGGTCAGTCGAGTGTCAACGTATCGGATGCGTTCGTCGGTGCAGACGCGAAGCGTTGTTGCAGGGTGTGGTGCAGCTCACGCGCCTCATCGAGCGTCAGATCGATCCAATACGGGTCGCCTGCCATGTCGTTCAGACGTTCAGCGGAAAAGCGGATTTCCAAGGCAATGCGATCTTGCTGTTGCATGGTTGCGGTAGACGTTCAAAGGAAAAGCGGCGGGCCGTTGCCCGAGGAGGGTGCGTCTTGCGCAAAACCCTGACGGTGGCGGTATTTTATAATAATTCGCCCGTTGCAATGGATTCGGGCGAATTGCCGCGATGTGGCGTCAACATCGGCCCTGCTTCCCGTCACTCACGCTTACACGGGCAGGCGGTCGAGGCAACTCGACACGACGTGGCGCATGCTCATTGTTTTTATCGTGAGTCGGTGAAATACCGATGGGCGCCAACCCGCCCGGCGCACCATCCCGGGCGCAGGTGCTGCGTCCGAAGATCAGAAGGTATAGCCTACCGAAACAAAGGTGACGATCGGATTGACGTGCAGCTTCGTTTCGCTGCGGATCGTTCCCACTGCCGACTGGGTTGTCAGCGTGGCCTTGGTGCTCAGGAACAGATACGAGACCGATGCGTTGATCGACCAATGCTTCGTGAACTTATAGGTCATGCCACCATTCAAGACCGGTACCAGCGAACTGCTGAGATCCGCAGTCGTGCGCCCCGTGAGCAGGTTGCCGGTCTGCGGCGAGGCCAGGAAGGCGCCGCTGCCCATGCCGGAAGTCAGGTTGACGCTCGAATACCACACATAGGATGCACCGGCACCCACGTACGGGCGCAGCGGTGCGTCCGCATTGCCGAAGTGATAGCGCAGCAGCAGTGTCGGACTCCACTCGCGCGCTGAGCCTAGTTTGCCCAGAGGGGCCAAGCTGCCGGAGCCGCTCAGATCCAGTTTAGGGGGCACCCCGAACACGCCCTCGACCGAGATGTGGTCGGTGAAAAAATAAGCGACCGTGAGGCCGCCGGTGTCACTGTCGCTGACCGACGCGCCAGAGTTGGGCACGGTGGCGGTCGTGCCAAGTGCACTGACCTTCAACGGGTCGCTTCGATCCTGCGGCGCCAGATGAAACCACCCGGCATTGAGCACGATACTGCCTGCTGATTGCGCATTCGCTTCTGCACCCCAGCCGATGCTTACGGCGGCCAGCGCCACCGCCGTGCATGCCACACGCTTCTTCATGATGTGTCTCCTCCCATTGAAAGGGGGCGGTGCGAGCGTCATCGCCCGTCGTCTCGCCAATTCGTGATGCGATAATACGCCGAACGGTCGTGCTTTTTCGAATCGGTATTATCCCTGTAGCTAATCTCACCACAGCAGGCAAGTTGTCGAAAGACGTTGATCATCGACAGGGCGCCCCTCTGTGCGCGACGTTTTTTGAGCAGTTTTCTTGCTTCCCGGCACCTTCTAAGAATGTTCTTATGGAAAACCGCGTATAGCTATTTATACTCATTTTTGCGGGTTGTTCGACGTATTTTCGGTGACTTTGACGGCGGCACGCCGAATATTCTTGTCATAGAACAGCGCGCGCGATGGACGGGTGCGGCCTGCGCAGCAGGCCGTTGTCGAGGAAAGGCGAGGAGGGCAAACGGGCGCAGCGCAGCGTCTGGGCCGGGGAACAAAGAAGACAGGGCTGCCCGGTGACAGCCCTGTTTAGAGTTGGTACTCGAATCAGACGCCGAATCAGACGGTCAGGCCGAGCGCCGGGTCCAGGCCAAGATGCAGGTTCATGCATTGCACGGCCGCACCGGCCGCACCCTTGCCGAGATTGTCGAGTCGCGCGATGACGACAATGCGGTCGTCATCGCCGAACACGAACAAATCGACGCGATTGGTGTCGTTGCAGGCTTGTACGTCGAAAAAACCATTGTCCAGATTCTCGGCGGTGCCGAGCGGATGAACTTTCACGAAATGCTCGTCTGCATAGTGGTCGACGAGGGCAGCGTGCACATCGGCGATCCCGGCGGTTTTCGCGAACAGTTTCGGATGCCAATAGGTGGTGACGGCCAGACCCTTATAGAAGTTGCCGACGATCGGCGTGAAGATCGGGGCGGCGTCGAGGCCACCATGGACGCGCATTTCCGGCAAATGCTTGTGCGCCAGACCCAGCGAATAGGCGCGGGGACTGGACAGTTGCGGCAGCAGACCAGACTCGTAATCCGCGATCATTTTCTTGCCGCCGCCGCTATAGCCGGTAATCGAATAGCTGGACACCGGATAGTCCGGCGCGACCAGCCCTGCGGCCACCAGCGGACGGACGCTGAGCAGAAAGGCCGACGCATGGCAGCCGGGCACGGCGATGCGCTTCTTCGAGCGGATACCGTCGCGATAGTCGCGACCGAGTTCGGGAAGGCCGTATGCCCAGCTCGGATCGATGCGGAACGCGGTGCTCGCGTCGATGATGCACGTTTGTCCGCGCGTCGAGAGGGCGACGGACTGCCGGGACGCCTCGTCGGGCAGGCAGAGGAATGTGACATCGGAGGCATCGATCAACGCACGGCGTGCGTCCGGGTCCTTCCGTCGCTCTTCGTCGATGCGCAGGATCTGGATGTCGTCGCGGGCACTCAGATATTCGAAAATACGCAGGCCGGTGGTGCCTTCCTGGCCGTCGACAAAGACGTTGAAGCGCATCGTGCTTCCTTGAATGAGGGTCATGACGCCGGTCAACGAGGACCGGTGGGTGTATCCAGCGTACCGCGCCAACGGGGGCGCGTGGTTGGATAGGATTTCCCGGCTTGATGGAATGAATCAGCGCGAGGCGTTCATTTTAATGGTCGTCGGGCTTCAGCGCCGAAAAACCTGTGCTGTTTTCTCATTTTTGCATCACGGCGATGTCGAATCGTCGGGATCGAGAAGCGCTCGCGGGCGGTTCCGAACGATGATCGAGGCCTTTGCAATGGCGCTGTTGCGTATCTCATGCTCGAAAAAAGGGGCGGGACGGCCCGCTTCGACATGGAGGTCGGAAGAACTCAGTGCATAGACTGTGAGTATATACCGGTGTACCGTACCGGCGGGTGGGCAAGGGCCGCTATAGCCGTCGTCGTCAAAATCGTTCCGTGCCTGAACGGCGCCGAGTGCGGCGAGCGCACCGGATGTGCTGGCGTTGGCCGGCAATCGATGGATCGATGCAGGAATGTTTGCGACGGCCCAATGCCACCAACCTCGTCCCGGGGCATCGATATCGAATAGCGTGATCGCGAAGCGCACGGTTCCTGCGGGCGCGTGCTGCCAACTCACTGCGGGCGACTGATTGCCGCCTTGGCAACCGCCATGGTTATACAGCTGACTGTTGCCGACGGTGCCGTTGTCGATAAGATCAGGACTGCTGATAGAAAACGGCGCTTCGGATGCCTTTGCCGGCTGCTGCGCGTCGCTGTGGGGGGCGAAGCCACTCAGTATCACGGAGAGCAAGGCGGTGAGTCGCAATGTAACGCTTGACCGAACGGCTGACCGCCTCATGGAATTTTCAGTGCGATGGCAGAAAACGATAAGCGAGTCTACCATGCTCGCGGACCGCCGATAGCCTTGTCGTATTGCCCATTAATAGAAAGATTTGCAATAGGAGTTTCTATGACACAGGCCATCTCAACCCTCATTTCGCCGTCCGCCGCACAGAGCGGTAACGCCAATAGCAAGTTGCCGATTCGGGTCGTCATTGCCGACGATCACCCGCTGATTGTCATGGGGACCGCGATGGCGCTATCGGATCCGGCGCGTTTTGTCGTCACGGGTAAAGCGCACAATCCGAACGAATTGATGGCGTTGCTCGGGAGTGTGCCCTGCGACGTGGTGGTTTGCGATCTGGCGATGCCGGAGAAAGACCGGGGCGACGGTGGTCACGGCGATGGCTTGCCGATGATCGGGTATCTGGTTCGTCATTTCCCGCATCTGCATCTGATCGTGCAAACCATGCTCGACAATCCCGGTATTTTGAAGGGGCTGCGACAATACGGCGTCCGGGGCGTGCTGAATAAAGGCGACGATACCGGTCTGATCGCGACCGCGATCACGCAGGTGGTCAAAGGCGGTATTTATCTCGGACCATCGATCAGCCAGGCTTTCGAGAATGTCGGATTCAGCGAACAGGACGGCGCGCCGGTGTTATTGAGTAAGCGCGAAACGGAAGTATTGCGGCGCTACGTCGGGGGAGAAACGGTCAAGGAGATTGCGGTCGGATTGAACCGCAGCGTCAAGACCGTCAGCACACAAAAAATGTGCGCGATGCAGAAACTCGGTGTCAGCCGAGACGCGGACTTGTTCAAGTACGCGCAAATGAACGGTCTGCTGAATCTGCCGGCAATGGGTGCCGCTGAGACGCCATCGGGTGAGTGAGGCGTCGCATCGGCGCGGGAGGTGCCGATGCGACAGGGTGCCCGATGCCGATCAGCTTGCGTGGACGCCGCCGTTGCGCTCGGACCAGCCCGCCGGATCCTTCAAGAAGGCTTCCACTTCGTCGAGCGTGTTCTTGTCGAAATACGACTGCGTGCGCGCGACGGCCAGCACGTCATGCCAGGTGGCCAGCGCATGCAACTGCACACCGATGTCTGACAACGCCGATTGGCTTTGCTGGAAAATGCCGTAGTGGAACAGCACGAATACGTGTTTCACTTCAGCGCCTGCGGTGCGCAGCGCTTCGCAGAAATTGATCTTGCTGCGGCCGTCGGTCGTCAAATCCTCGACCAGCAACACACGCGAGCCCGGTTCCAGATGACCTTCGATCTGCGCGTTACGGCCAAAGCCCTTCGGCTTCTTGCGCACGTATTGCATCGGCAGATCGAGACGGTCCGCAATCCATGCCGAGAACGGAATACCGGCGGTTTCGCCACCCGCGACCGAATCCAGCTGCTCATAGCCGACATCGCTCAGGATGACTTTTTCTGCCATTTCCATCAGCGCGCGACGTGCGCGCGGGAAGGAAATCAGCTTGCGGCAGTCGATATAGACCGGGCTGGCCCAGCCCGAGGTCAATTTGAAAGGCTTTTCCGCATTGAAGTGCACGGCTTGCACTTCAAGCAGAATTTTAGCGGTGGTTTCTGCGATCGATTGACGGTCGATGCTGTTCATATCTGATGTCCGGTGAATGCCTGCGCGGCGGAGCGGGCGAATGGGGCAGTATTTTACATGAGCCGGGGCCACCTCAGGCGCTTGCGCGCGAAGCAATGTGGTTCGCATCGCGAACCGGTCCTGACATGCTCGCAAAAAACCCGCCTGAGGCGCGATGGGCACGCTCGTTCGAGCGAAGCGGGGGGATGGCTTGCTGCACGGGTCGGCGTCAAGGGGACCGAAGCGACCCGACGCACGTTCAAATTGCCTGGTCTATCATCGAAAGAGTAGTCGGCGTGGCGTCTTGCGGTGCTTGCGGTCATTAGCACGACGCCATGCCATTTTTTTGACTGCGAAAGGAGCCGCTATCGGCTCGCGTGGGATATCCGGACCATCCTGTCCGGCCTTCGTCTTCCATCATCCGCCCTTATTGACATTATGGATCTGAAAAAAACCCGTGCGCTGCCTCTTTTCATGATGTTTGCGTGTGCGCCTGTCTGGGCAGACCTGACCGTGACACCCAGTAGTACTGCCGTCAAAACGGACGGCGCCTGGCGCGGGTCGTTCAACGCTGGCGTCAGCACCGCGTCCGGCAATACCAGCTCCGTTTCGATCAACGGTAGCGCCGATGCCCAATGGGCAGACACAACGAACAAATTCATTGCGGCGTTGACCGGCTTGTATGGCACGTCCACATCCGATGGCAATGAATCGGTCTCGAACAACCTGATAACCTTCAGTGCTGAATTGGACCACAACATCTCGCCGAAGGTGTACGAGCTGGGATTGTTCAATGCGCAGCGCAATGAGTTGCAGGACTTGAACTTCCAATCGTCGATCGCCGGCGGTTTCGGTTATCACGTCATCCAAGGCGGTCCGACGGCATTCGACGTGTTCGGCGGCGTCTCCTATAACTATGAAAAATATTCCCAAAGCACGCGTCAGTACCCTGAACTGCTGATCGGCGAAAGCCTGACGCAAAAGATCGGCGCCACCACGTCGTTCAACGAACGCCTCGCGGTCTACCCGAATATGGGCTACATCGGCAATGTGCGTACCCAGCTCGATCTCGGTCTGACCACCGCTATTGCCGACCGGCTCCAGTTGAAGATGACGCTGTCGAACAGCTATCAGAATCAACCGGTTGGGGGCGTCAAGAAGATGGACACCCTTTTCATGACCTCGATCGGTTACACGTTCGGACCGAAGTAAGCGTTTCGTTCCCCGGCGGCGGACCCCGCCATCGACCCTTTCATCTCGCCCCGCCTTCGAACTCGCCGTTGACATGGGTGTTGCTGCGGACCTTGCGCCCTGCGCAGGTGCGCCGCATTGTCGCGGCTGTCGCACTGCTTTCGTTGTCGTGCGGGGCGTGACCCGTAAAGCCCCGGCCGTCCCACTTGCCGGCTTGAGCGAGGTGTACACTGGCCGACCTTTTTCACTGAAGAGATCGGACCGCGTCCCGCCACGCGCCGCAGGCAGGCGCTGCACGTTTCGCGAAGGGTTGGGCGAACGGTTGGCGTGAATGGGGTGCGAATGCTCTTGGACCGCAGCAATTGACTAAAGAAATGGACGAAGAACTCAAGAAGAACGCACTGGCTTATCACCAGTTTCCCCGTCCCGGAAAGATTTCGGTTACGCCTACCAAGCCGCTGTCGAACGGACTCGATCTGTCGCTGGCGTACTCGCCGGGCGTCGCTGCGGCGTGTGAAGCCATCCACGCCAATCCGCTGGATGCGAATAAATACACGTCGCGCAGCAATCTGGTCGGCGTGATCACCAATGGGACGGCGGTGCTGGGCCTGGGCAATATTGGCCCCCTCGCATCGAAGCCGGTGATGGAAGGCAAGGGCTGCCTGTTCAAGAAATTCGCCGATATCGACGTCTTCGATATCGAGCTCGCAGAAAACGATCCGGACAAGTTGGTCGACGCGATAGCGATGCTGGAGCCGACGCTCGGCGGCATCAATCTCGAGGATATCAAGGCACCCGAGTGCTTCTATATCGAGAAGAAGCTGCGCGAACGGATGAAGATTCCAGTCTTTCACGACGATCAGCACGGCACCGCGATCATCGCCTCGGCCGCGATCATCAATGGGCTGAAAGTCGTCGACAAGCAGATCGGCGACGTCCGACTGGTGTGCTCCGGTGCGGGCGCGGCGGCGATCGCCTGCCTGGATCTGCTGGTGCACCTGGGACTGAAGCGCGAACATATCCTGATGGTGGATTCGAAGGGTGTCGTGCACAGCGGGCGCGAGAACCTGGATCCGACGAAGGCCGTCTATGCGGTGGAAACCGACAAACGCTCGCTCGGCGACGCGATGCATGACGCGGACATCTTTCTGGGTTGTTCAGCCGCCGGCGTGCTGAAGCCGGACATGGTCAAGACGATGGGCAAGCAGCCATTGATTCTGGCGCTGGCCAATCCGGATCCGGAAATCCGCCCGGAAGAGGCGAAGAAAGTGCGCCCGGATGCGATTATTGCCACGGGCCGTTCCGACTACCCGAACCAGGTCAACAACGTCCTTTGCTTCCCGTTCATTTTCCGCGGCGCATTGGATGTGGGCGCGACGTCGATCACCGAGGAAATGAAACTGGCCGCGGTCAAAGCGATCGCCGAATTAGCCGAGGAAGTCGACCAGGGCGACGAAGTCGCGAAGGCCTATGAAGGGCATACGCTCGACTTTGGTCCCGAGTATTTGATTCCGAAGCCGTTCGATCCGCGTCTGATCACGAAGATCGCGCCCGCGGTCGCGAAAGCGGCAATGGATTCCGGCGTGGCGACGCTACCGATCGACGACTTTGATGCGTACCGCGAGAAGCTGGCATCCACCGTCTACCGCACCGGTATGGTGATGCGTCCGGTGTTCGCCGCAGCGAAGGCCGCGCAGGCTCGCATCGTGTTTGCGGAAGGTGAAGACGAACGGGTGCTGCGCGCGGCGCAATACGTACTGGGCGACCATATCGCAAAGCCGATCATCATCGGGCGTCCGGCGGTGATCGAGATGCGTTTGAAGAAGCTTGGTCTGAAGATGCGTGCCGGCGAAGATTTCGATCTGGTCGATCCGGAAGACGATCCGCGCTTCCAGCAGTGCTGGCAGCTGTACCACGAAATTGGCGCCCGCGAAGGCGTCACGCCGGAAGTGGCGAAGGCGTCGCTGCGCAAGTTCAATACGCTGATTGCGGCCATCCTGGTGCGTCTGGGCGAAGCCGACGGCATGATCTGCGGGATGATCGACAGCTACCATAGCCATCTGAAGTTCATCGACCAAGTTCTGGGGCGCGCGGAGGACGTCAAGCATTTTGCGGCGATGAATCTGTTGATGTTGCCGGGCCGTAACCTGTTCATCAGCGATACATATGTGAATGAGGTGCCGACGGCCGAGCAACTGGCCGATATGGCGGTGCTGGCAGCCCGTCAGATCGAGCGCTTCGGCATGACGCCAAAGGTCGCGTTACTGTCGAATTCTAATTTCGGCAGTGTGCCAAGCGCCTCCGCAAAGCGCATGGCCGCCGCGCGCGAGTTGATCGCCGCGCGTGAGCCGTCGCTGCAAGTCGAAGGCGAAATGCATGGCGATGCCGCGCTGTCGCAGGCGATTCGTCAGGCCGCCTATCCGGCGTCGAAACTGCAAGGCGAAGCGAACCTGCTGCTGATGCCGAATGTCGAAGCGGCCAACATCGCGTACAACCTGTTGAAGATGACCGGAGGCGAGGGCGTGACGGTGGGACCGTTCCTGTTGGGTGCCACGCATCAGGCGCATATTCTGACGCCGGCGGCCACCGTGCGCCGGATCATCAATATGACGGCAGTGGCTGCGGCCAACATCGGTCAGAAGTGAAAGGCGGTGGCGCCTGCCTCGGTACCCCATCGGGCCCGAGGCAGGCGCCACCGCAGAGGTCAGCCAGAGGTCAGGCAGAGGCGGCGGCGAGCCGGGCGGGAGGCGGAGGCGTGGCGGGCGGCCGGCGGCGTGGGGAACGGCTGGGGCAGTGGGGGGAACGACGG
>CAWUJR010000061.1:0-12999 GCA_963922375.1 uncultured Robbsia sp. | reverse complement strand
CCGTTGACGAAGCTGCTGTCGTCGGACGCCAGGAACAGCGCGGCAGCAGCCACTTCGGCCGGGTCCGCCAAGCGCGCCAGCGGTGTGACCGATTCTGCTGAGCGAATCATTTCCTGGTTGACTTCCTTGTTCGGGGCAAGATTGTGCCAGCCGGGGGTCGACGTCGCGCCGGGCACCAAGACATTGACGCGAATCTTGCGGGGGGCCAAGTCGAGAATCCAACCACGTGCGAATGTGCGAAGTGCCGCTTTGCTGGCGCTGTAGACGCTGAACGCCGGGATACCCATGGTGGCGCTGGTCGAGCCGGTCAGGATGACGGAGGCACCTGCCTTCAACAAGGGCAGCGCTTTCTGCACGGTGAAGAGCGTGCCCTTGACGTTGATGTCGAAGATACGGTCGTAATGCGCCTCTGTAATGTCAGCCAGTGACGCGAAATCGCCACCGCCGGCGTTGGCGAACAGGACGTCAATCTCGCCGGCCTCCTGTCGAAGCTCGTCGAACAATGCGTCCAGGTCTTGCATCTTTGAAATATCGCTAGGAATCCCGACAGCGCGATGCCCTACTTCGGCGACCGCTTTCTCGAGTTCATCGGCGCGGCGACCGGTCATGAACACACGGGCACCTTCCGCCGCAAAACGCTTAGCCGATGCGAGGCCGATGCCACTGTTTGCGCCGGTGATCACCGCGACTTTTCCATCAAGCTTACCCATGTTTTTCTCCAAAGATGGTTATCCGAGGCATTCATTGTAGGACTCGACTTTCTCATATACTAGTACCTACCAAAAGGTATGTATGGAGATAAATGATGGACCCAATCTGCGGCCTCGACGTGGCCTTGCGTTACATTGGCGGGAAATGGAAGCCTATCTTGTTGTTTCATTTGCAGGGCACCCCACGCCGTTTCGGCGAGCTCAAACGCCTGGCAAAGGGCATCAGCGAGAAGGTTCTGATCCAACAGTTGCGCGATCTGACAGAAGACGGCATCGTGACGCGACACGACTTCAAGGAGGTGCCGCCCAGGGTGGAATACACGATCACCGATTTCGGACGCACGCTTGCACAAGCGCTCCATCCGCTGTGCGAGTGGGGCAATGCCAATCGTAAAAGCTTGACGGCCGGCATACAGCTGACCGAAACGCTGGCGAACTCGCCTTCGCCCCACAGCTAGCAGTCGATGGTCGGTATAAAGCCGCGTCTCTTCAACAGAGAGGCACCATTTTAGCCTAAGATAGCCTCGTTACTTCTATTGGAGTGGAACTGTAAATGCATTCCTTTCAATTGTTAGTTCCCGTTATTTTAGGTGGCGTGTTTTGCATGCCTGTGGCGGCGATACTGGTTCACCCAGACAGCAGAGAGAAATGGTCATTCTTCGCGATGGCGTTCGCGATTTACTTTGTGAGCATGGCGCTGCTATGCCTGCCTTTCGTATTCCCGGGTTTGAAAGTGGGACACTTCAATTGGAGCGGAAAGCTTCTCAGCATTCTGGTTTCCTACCTAATCATCTTCTTGGTTAATGCGGCGGCGCCTGCAAGACGGTTTGTTACCCCGAGGCAGAAACCAGGATCGTTACGGGCGAGCGCCCTGATCACATCAATCCTGTTGGCGGCCGGCGTCGCGTTCAGTTTGGTGACCGGAGGCGACCATTCACCGTCTTTGGAAACTGTCCTCTTTGAGGCAACCGTTCCAGGAATCGATGAAGAGGGCGTGTTCAGAGCGGGTATCATGGGTTGCTTGATCGCGGCTTCGGGCCGAGGGGCCAATCAGGCGAACCGAGGCGGGCGCTGGTACACGATTTGTGTCATCGCTGTCACGTCCACCATGTTTGGGTTGATGCATGGCCTTCATTATTCACCCAGCGGGTACTTAACGTTCGATTTGGAGACGCTTGCGATCACGGCGACCATCGGCACGCTACTGTCAATCTTGACCATCCAGAGCGGATCTATATTGCTTCCTGTGCTGGCGCATAATGCGGCCAACTGTCTTTCTTTTGTTTTTTGAGCGAGTAACGTTGGCATGCTGCGACAGCTGCGCGACCAGACGCGTGCATAATTCGCTGACGGGAATAGCCGGTCTCATGCTTATTATCCGGAATGCTGTCGATGGCGAGGGGCATCCGACAGTACAGGACATTACTGGAGCACGGAGGCTGGAGCAACGCCAAATTTCAATGCAATGATCGCGAGATAGGCGATCATATCGCGACTTAGATTGCGAAATGGGTTAGAAAGGGGGATAACAATATAACGCTCATGAAACAACATGACCATTGGCCAACTTTGAGGACGCGGGTCGTTGGGAACGCGAATGCCTTGCTGAGGCGGTGAACTTGTATGAAGCGAACCCCCAGCAAGGCGTTCGAGAGTCGAAAACATGGCTTTTATCGTGCTTGGTCCGTTTGAAAGTCTTGCTACTTGCGGGAAAGGACTTTGATGATCCGCCTCGCGCTAGGCGCGTGGCTTAGACGGATTATCCACCGGAAGGTCGACGTCAAGGATGTCAAGCAGTCGTCTCGACGAGTCGATGTGTTTTCTCGATAAACGTATTTGCCACTCAGCCATGACGAATCCGGAATGAACCTGATCTAACGTGTTAAGCGATTTAGACATGGATTTCTTTGACCGCGCGAGTGACGATGCGATCGAACGGGTTGTAGAAAGGCTTTTCATGATGTAATTCTACGAGTAGATAAGCATTGTGCGCTTCACTGCCGGTTCAAAGGCAAGTTTCGGGCTGGCCAATGACGTGTTGGGCGAATCTTCCTAGTGTGCGGACGGCCGCGACCTCACGCTTGCCGCACACCGGTCCAGTTACGCCTGCATTGCTGTGCTTCCAGCCTAGCAGATCAGGTGTGAAGCGGACATTCGTACTTTGCCAAGATAGGACATTACTACCTTGCTCTTACATGCTTTGTCAAAGCTGAATTCAGATGTCGTACCGCCTGCTAAGTACAGATGTCGCGGTTTTAATGCGTTTTTCTCTGGTTCTTTTTATTGTTACGGGGTGGGGCGGCGAAGCCGCCCCCCGTTCCTGCATTGCTTTTTTGTGTGACCTGATTCACCGCAGCATTGAAGTCATCAATCGTCATGGCACGCTGCTCCTTTAAGCCGACCAGCGCCTTTTTCGCATTGACCTCTTCGCCTATGTGCGTGCGTGACGGTGAGTTTGACGCGCGTCGATCGTCTCGTTGTTTTTGCATAATACGCGCAACTGATAACGCCGCGGATAAGCGTTTGTTCTCGACCTCGGCACCGCGATCAATCTGCGTGATCCGGTCATATTCCTTGTATGGCAAGGACACGCCATCGGCTTGAACTTCAACTACGCCATCCGGGTATTCGACCACCTCAATATATTGGCCAATAAGACGGCGATTGGGAACAGTGTCTTCAAGCAAGTACATGACGCGGTCGTATTGTACCGTCAGCGCATTCGATACTTTGCGGGGCACTCGGTACGCTAATATCTGCCGCGAAACTTCATCTTCATGAACGGCTCTGTGTGCGTCATGATCGCTCTTGGGCGGCTTGGCAAAGCGTCGTTAAAGTCAGCGATGAAGGAGGGCGCATAGGCACTGGCAGCGTCTTTGGTGTTGATGCCACGCAGCCTCAGCTCCTTTACTAGCCGATCTTGCAGGGTGAGATTGGCACGCTCGACGCGGCCCTTCGCCTGACTCGTATTTGCACAAAAAGCCTCAATATTGAGCTCATACAAGGCTCTTCCGAATTGCGTGACACCTTTGCCTGCCGTGCTAGCACGATTTTTTACGTAAAAACCGCTGAATTTATCGCTATAAAACGATACCGGTTTGCCATATGCGGCTAGGTATTTTCCTAGCGCCTCGAAGTAGCTGAACGTCGACTCTGTTTGCGTAAAATCCAGCGTCATCAGCTTGCCCGTCGCGTCATCGATAAACACCAATAACGTGCACGCTAGTGCCCGGCCTTCAAACCAGCGATGATCGCTGCCGTCGATCTGGATTAGCTCACCCAAACACGCGCGCCGATTGCGAGGTTGATAAACTCTGGCTGGACGGTCTTTGCGGGGAACCCACAAACCCGCAGCCGTCATCAATCCACGAACTGTTTCCACGGCAAGTTCCAGGCCGTGTGCTTCTCGAAGCTTCTCGCTCGCCAGCGTCGGCCCGAAATCCGGATAGCGCTCCCGGATCAATCCTAGCGCTCGCTGTGCTTTATTCGGCGCTAACTGGTGGTTGCTTGGCTTGCCACGTTTGCCAGAGACCAGTCCCGCAACGCCTGCAGCCGCATACCGCGACACTAGGCGTTCAATTTGACGAATACTCAACGCCAGTCGGTCTGCAGCTTGACCGGGCTTCAGTCGTCGTTCAGAAACGGCCTGAATGGCCTTCAGGCGGTCAACCTCGTGCATAGCCATCGTTATCGTCCCGCTTGCGTTCATCGCCGCGCTCCGTGAGAAGATGCAGACGATCAACTTAGACCCGAAAAACGACATCTGTAATTAGAGGAAATACGACATCTGAACTTGGGACCTACATATTTTTGAGCGATAATTAGTGTTATGTTAAATATAAAATTGATTCGACGCCAGGCTTTTCTCATAGAAACAATTGCAGCGCGTCAGTCGCTCTGAGGCCATGCGACATCGCAGGTGCTGATTCTCCAGACAGCACGCCGCTCGCCCGGTTGCCAGCGTGGTGTTCGAACGGCGAGCACCGGCCGGTGCTCGTCACTCCTAGCGCGCACAACCTTCAGCACGATATCAGCACCATTTCGCCGACAGAACCCCATCGCCGCACGCGGCGTGGGTTCGAGCGTCGGCCGAGGACAAATTTCCAATGGGTCTCAGATAACGCGACCGGTCCGCTGGCGTTGTTTTTAACATCGGCACGGAACGGATTGGCGTGTCGCGAGGCACCGCATATCCGCTCGCGTCGCGTGAAAACGCGACCTCCTTAAAGCGTATGCACTCCCACCCTTGACGCCCCGGCTTTCTCCAGAACGGAACGTACCGCGTCCGCACTGGCGGGATCGCCGGTCGCCTCCACTGCGAGAAACACATACTCGTTCTCCGCTTCCTCGAGGGTGGGCTCGCTGCCGCCCGACACAGGGCTATCCGGCTTTCCAACATCGAACAATTTCGCTAACAGCGCCTGCAGATGGCCCAATGGTCCTTCGGAGGACACACGCGTTTCGGCACCCTTCACCCCCTCACCGGCGCTTGGCTCGGAGACCGCTGTGGGCGCGAGGCTGGGATAAGAGTCGATATGATCTCGCGGTATGCCTGCGACGACCAGATTCTCGATTGCCAATGTCGCTTTCTCTTTACTGTCGAAGTCTGCCACCAGCGTAAGCGCCATGATTTCCTCCAAACGATTAGGTTGCGATAAACACCCTGGCTGCATTTCTTCTGGGGATAAGGCCACTTATCCTGCAGGATCGCAGATGTCTTGCTCGCGAATATAGGCGAAGGTCTAAGGCTTCAGGACGACCTTGATGCACCCGTCCAGCTTGTCGCGAAACGTCTCGTACATCCCGGGACCGTCAGCGAGGTTCATGCTGTGAGTAATGACAAACGAGGGATCGATTTGACCGGCCTGAATCCGCTCGAGCAGGTCGTCTGTCCATCGGTTGACATGGGTTTGCCCCATACGCCAGGTCAAGCCCTTGTTCATCGACGCGCCGAACGGGATCTTGTCGACCAGACCGCCATAGACACCCGGAATCGAGAGAATCCCGCCCGGCCGGCAGACATAGATCATTTCCCGAAGCACATGCGGACGATCGCTTTCAAGCATCGCTGCTTGCTTCACGCGGTCGTAAATTGCGTCGAACGAGCGGGTCGCGTGCGACTCCATTCCCACCGCATCGATACATTTCTCCGGCCCTTTCCCCTTCGTGAGCTCCTTCAAGCGGTCCAACACGCTTTCCTCTTCAAAGTTGATGGTGATCGCACCGCCGGCGCGGGCCATTTCCAGCCGTTCCGCCACCCGGTCTATCACGATGACCTGTTTCGCGCCTAACAATACCGCGCTACGGATCGCCATCTGACCGACTGGGCCCGCCCCCCAAATACAAACGGTGTCCGTAGGTTCGATGTCGCATTGCTTCGCTGCCTGCCAACCGGTCGGAAAAATGTCGCCAAGAAACAGCACCTGCTCGTCGCTGAGGCCGTCGGGAATCTTGATATGCGTCTTGTCCGCGAACGGAACGCGGACGTATTCCGCTTGGCCGCCTGCATAGCCACCCGTCAAATGGCTATAACCGAACAGGCCTGCGGTGGCATGGCCAAAAACCTTGTCGGCCATCTCTTTGTTGCGGTTCGAGCGCTCGCACACGGAGAAGTTACCGCGTTTGCATTGGTCGCACTCGCCGCAAAAAATCGTGAAAGGGACCACCACCCGATCACCCACTTTCAACGCGTCATTGCCCTTCCCGACTTCGACGACCTCTCCCATGAATTCGTGACCCAAAATATCGCCGCTCTTCATGCTGGGCATGAAGCCGTCGAACAGATGCAGATCCGATCCACATATTGCACAACACGACATTTTGATAATTGCATCCCGAGGCTGCTCGATCACGGGATCGGGAACCGTGTCGTAGCGGACGTCCTTCTTTCCATGCCACACCAGTGCTTTCATGTTGGAACCTCTTAGAAGTCGATAGTGGGACGTTCCTCTGCGCTCGTTCAAGCGCCGAACGGCGGGAGCAGAGTGAGCAAGGAACGTTCCGCTGCCTCGTACTTCGATGGAAAAAGACGTTCCATAAGCGACTGACAAAGATGAAATACTTTTGCGGCCGGAAAAGCGGGGCGACGCGTCGCCGAACATCGAGACATGGGCCAACGTTGGCGCTGAGTGGCTGCGCGAGGGAATGAATTATGCATATATGGGCTGCCCGAACGACACTTCGACACGTTCGGGCGTCGCCACGCGGTGCCTACTGGCGTGTCCCGGCGCGCCTCCCATCAACCATGCTCACACCTCCTAGTAGGTCCCCGTGATGGCGTTCGAATTGAAGGATGTACTTCAGACAGCAGGACCGACGGCAAGCCTCGTGTTTGCCTCTTGGATTTTCCTGCAATTGCTGTCGCAAAAATTCCAGGAGTCTTTTTCGCGATATCGAATGACGATTGCGGTTTCACAGACGTGACGCCGGCCTAGCTGCTAGCGAACGGCCTTACCGTTGATATGGGAAGCCTCGACCGCATAGCCACGCTCCGCGTCCAGAGGATAACTGTCGCCATCGGCTTCCACCCAATCGCCGACCTGCAATTTCGATCGACGAAATCCTTCCGGCTTCAAGTGGATGAAATCGCCGGAATCGAGTACCACCCCGTTCGGTTCGCCATGTCGTGCGTAATTCAGTCGCGCGACTTTTCCCGCATAGGCGGGGATACGTTTGACAGGCTTTTTGCCGACGGGTTTCTTGCCGTTAATCGATTTGAGCTGTTCGACGGAAAAGACGCGATGTGCGTCGGTTTTCAGCGAGGACCAGCCCTGGAATTCGCCGACGGCGATGATCGGTACCCCTGTGTCGGCCAACGGTAACAGCCCGGCTGCACCGGCTTCGCCCAAAACGAGTTGCGTGGCGCCCTCATCGGATTCGATCATCAGACCTTCGATCGTTCCGTGCGGCGAATAAATAAAATGAAGGAACTTGCCGCTGATTTGTTCGGTATTGTGTTTATCGACCATAGCCTCACGCCAAGAAAGGTTTACACGCGGTGATTGGCGCCGGCGTGCTTCGCCGACGCAGCGCGGAATCCTGCTCCGCAATTTCTATACCTAGAGCGAAAGGCGTTGGTGGGTGGCCCGAGCGTCATACGAGCGGAGATCTGTTTTGGTACGACGCGCTCCTTACAAGAGCGACTAACCGCTTGGGCCGCATCCCGTTCCGCTCAGCGTAGCCTTTCACGCTCGGCCGACGGGGCCGTCCGTGGCGGCGCTTCGGTGGTGAGCATCAACGGGTTTCACCTAAACGGGCAGGCCCAGCCCTTTATCAAGCCGGCGACAGCGTCTCCGTCGACTGCCGCCATTCGCGCAACCATTCGAGCCCGGCCGAGGTGTTCCCTCGCGGCCTGTATTCGCACCCAATCCAACCCGTATAACCGAGTGCATCGATCACATTGAACAGATAGGGGTAGTTCAGCTCGCCGAGATCCGGTTCGTTCCGCGACGGTACGCCGGCGATCTGAATATGGCCGATGCCGGCAAAATCGCGCCGCAGCTTCGACTCGATGTCCCCCTCGACGATCTGGCAGTGGTAGCAGTCGAATTGCACCTTCAGATTGTCGGCGCCGACTTCCTTGCAAACCGACTGGCCGGCATCCTGGTGGCTGATGAAATAACCCGGCATGTCGCGCTGATTGATCGGTTCGAGCAGGATCGTGATGCCAGACTGTTTTGCCTGCGCCGCCGCATAGGCCAGGTTCTCGATGTACACCGCATGGTGCGTGGCCCTCGTCGTGCCCGCCGGCAGCAAGCCGGCCATCACATGGACCCGATCGTTCCCCAATACAGAGGCGTAGTCCAGCGCGCGCGCGATGCCCTCGCGAAATTCGCCCTCGCGCCCCGGCAGCGACGCAATGCCCCGCTCGCCATTGGCCCAATCGCCGGGAGGCGCATTGAATAACGCCTGCGTCAGACCGTTGTCGTCCAGTCGACGCTTCAGCTCGAGTGCGTCATAGTCGTAGGGGAACAGATATTCGACCGCATCAAAACCGTCGGCGCGAGCAGCGGCGAAGCGGTCGAGGAAATCGTGTTCCGGATACAGCATGCTGATGTTGGCGGCGAAGCGTGGCATCGTCACTCCTTCGTAAGCAAAAAAACGATCGTCAAATTAAACGAAAGGCCAGATGAGCAACGTCATCAAAAAGCCCAGCGTACCGAGTGTGGTCACCAGCAGGGTCCATGTGCGTAAGCCGTCGCCTACGCTCAGACCTGCCAGCTTGGTGAATATCCAGAAACCGGCGTCGTTGACGTGCGACATCGCAAAGCCGCCACCGCCCATCGCCAGACACAGCAACGCCATATGATTCTCGCTTAACTGCAGCGTGTGCACCATCGGTGTCAGGATCCCTGCCGTGGTGACCAATGCCACCGTCGTCGAGCCCTGTACGGCCCGCAGCAGCAGACTCAGGATGAAGCCGAGCGCGAGGATCGGCAGGCCGGTCGCGCGCAGCGCTTCCGAGACCACCTTGCCGATCCCTGTGTCGACCAGCACCGTACCGAACACCCCGCCCGCGCCGGCAATCAGGATCACCATCGCGACCCCCGGGATGGCCGACCCGAGCACGTCGGAAATGTCATAAGCGCTCCAACCCCTGCGCGTGCCCAGGAACCATGCACACATCAATGTGTCGATCAACAGTGCGACCAACGGTGCCCCTAACACGGTCGCGGTTTGCCGCACGATCGACGTGGGCGGCAACATCGGTGGTATCAGCGTGCCGAGCAGGATCAGGATGATCGGCAGCAGGATCAACGCGACGATCAAGCCGAAGGCGGGTGCAGGTGCGTTCGGCAAACGGGTGGCAATACCGCTCGCGCTTTCTTCGAGATTACGGCTGCTCATCGCCGTGTCGGCTTGCGGTGTCGTGTAAATGTCGTTCGACCAGTCGATCAGGTCCGCGTTCGATATATGCGGGCCATAGACCTCCGTCCGTACATCATCGCTCATCGGATAGACTTTGCGCGTGATCCGGCCCGCGAGCCCATAACCGACGATACAGAGGATAAAGACAATCGGTAAACCAAACATCAATACGCGACCCAATTCCGCGCCCAATTGGCCGGCGGCGGCGACAGCCCCCGGATGCGGCGGCAAGAAGGCATGCACCGCGAGCAATGCCGCGCACATCGGCAGCGCAAAAACCAACAGCGGTTTACGTGCGGTACGGGCAACGCCGTAAGCCAGCGGCATGAAAATGATCACACCTACTTCGAAGAAGACCGGAATACCGACGATGAATCCGGCGACGGCCAACGCCAACGGCGTACGACGGCTGCCGAATCGATCGATCAAGTTCTTCGCGAGCACTTGCGCGCCGCCAGAGAGTTCGACCACCCGCCCGATCATCGCCCCCAGCGCAATGATGATGGCGATGTGTCCCAACGTCTTACCCATCCCGCCTTCGACGGTGGCGATCAATGCGGCCGGTTTGATCCCGGCCACCAACGCCACCACGATACTCACCATCAATAAGGCGACAAACGGTTGAAATTTAAAGCCTAAGACGAGAATCAGTAAGAATAAAATTCCGCCACCGGCGGTTAAGATCAGAAACAAGGAGCTCATGCAGCACCCCTTGTGAAACCGATCGAAGGTTTGTCGCCGGAAACGACGCAGCGTCGAATGACGCTGATGGTTTGGTTATAAAAGTCCATCATCGATGGCATCTCCACAGTTTAGTTTTTCTTTCGTAAGCGCGAGACGATGTCGATCACGGTACACACCGTCCGATGTCGTGCTGCCAGCGCTTGAACAGAGGCGAGACGGATGCGGGATAGCGATCGACCGGCATCCGGGGCCTCAGTGGGCGTATTCTGTGAATCGTCGGCGAGGGCATCCGTCGCTTTCTCAGCGTCAGCCGAAGCGGATGCCCTGCCAGTCTCAGTGGAGAGCGGTGTCTGATTTAGTCTTTGGCTTTCGGCAAATCGATGCCCGGGAAAATCTTGATGACGGCGGAATCGTCTTCTCGTCCGAAACCGGCGCTGGATGCCTGCATGAACATCTGATGCGCGGTGGCCGACAGCGGCAATGGAAATTTGCTGGTGCGCGCCGTGTCCAGGACGAGGCCAAGGTCCTTGACGAAGATATCGACTGCAGACAGCGGCGTGTAATCGGCCTTCAGAATGTGCGGGACACGGTTCTCGAACATCCAAGAATTTCCGGCACTGTGCGTGATGACGTCGTACAGTGCGTCCGGGTCCACCCCTTCGCGCAAGCCGAGCGCCATCGCTTCGGCGCTGGCGGCAATGTGCACGCCGGCGAGCAATTGGTTGATGATCTTGACCTTGGAACCCAGGCCGTGCACGTTACCGAGTCGATAGACCTTGCCGGCCATACCCTGCAGCACCGGGTCGGCGACCTCGTAGACCTCTGCCGGACCCGACGTCATCATCGTCATGTCGCCCGAGGCGGCTTTCGCCGCGCCACCGGAGATAGGCGCATCCAGATACAACAAACCCGTGTCGCCCAGACGCTTGCCCAACGTCACCGCGAATTCCGGTGCAACGGTTGCGCAGCCGATCACTAGCGCGCCCGGCCGCAACGCGGCCACCGCCCCCGTGTCGCCGAATAGGACGGCTTCCGTCTGATCGGCATTCACCACGACCGTAATAATCACGTCGCATGCTGCCGCCATGGCGGCCGGCGTGGCACAAGCGACACCGCCTTCCGTTGCGAACTGTTCCGTGACGGCAGCGCGCACGTCGCATGCGTGCACATTGAAGCCGCTGCGCAATAACGAGCGGGCGATGCCCAACCCCATCGCACCCAAACCGATAACACCAACGTTCTTGCTGTTCATGCGCGCACTCCTGCGACTACCGTCAAGCACGGCAATCGATTATATGAAATTGGGTTAAATATTAACAATAATTAACAGCATATGACTTAATATAGTCAGCCAATGTACTGCTTCCAACCTAATGAACGAATAATCTGAAAATACGGATAATCGTTTGGAAAGGATAACGACGCCGTTCATATTCATTGGTGTCATTAATCAATACTGCTTGCGGCACCGTCGTTCACCGCCCCTCACCACCGGGCGCCAAACACATCGACCAATTCCGCGACGGCCTCGGTCGATAGCGGCGCAGGCTTCGGACGAGTCATCAGCCAGAGCTTGGCCGTCTCTTCCAGTTCTTCCAATGCGTAGCAGGCCTTCATTACCGACGCCTCCCAGATCACCGGCCCCAGCCGTTCGAGCATCACGCCGCGTACCTCGTTCGCTAATGCTCCGACGCGCGCAGCAACCTCGGGTGCGCCGGGTCGGTGGTATGGGATCAACGGAATGTGTCCCACCTTCATGACCTGATAAGGTGTCAACGGCGGCAGGATATCGTTTGCTTGCCACACCCCCGCCAGTGTCAGCGCCACCAAATGGGTTGAATGGGTATGCACGACACCCGCTACCGATGGATTGCGGTCATACACTTCACGATGCAGCTTGATCGTCTTTGACGGCTTGTCGCCGCTGATCCAACTGCCGTCGGCGGCGACCTTGGCGATCTTCGCCGGATCGAGCCGACCAAGGCATGCATCGGTTGGCGTGATCAAATAGCCGTCAGGCAAACGCGCGCTGATATTGCCCGCGCTTCCGACGGTGTAACCGCGGGTATACAATTGCTGACCTGCATCGCAGACCTCCTCGCGCAAGCGGGTCTCCACACTCACGCGCGAACTCCGGCTGCCGGTGCGGCGTCCGGCTTCATCGCGCCTGCCGCACCTGTCAGCTTGGATGAATTTGCCGCCGATGCCGACGTCGAGACGGCTTCGCCGTCCAAGTGACGTAAGGCTTTCGCGAAAAAGTCGTCGGTACCGAAATTGCCGGATTTCAACACCACCGCCAACGCGATCTCGTCCCCTACCGTTGCGGTCATCGGCACACCTGGATCGATCTGCGCGCCGATATGCAATGCCTTGATCTTAAGGCTGTTGACCACCGCGCCGGAGGTTTCGCCGCCGGCCACGATAAAACGCCGAAAGCCTTCATCGCGCAAGGTTTGTGCAATCCGGCCCAGCGCGGCTTCGATCATTGCGCCAGCGCGCTCGACGCCGAGCTCGCGTTGAATCGCTTTGACGCCTTCGGCATTCGTGGTGGCGTAGACGAGTGCTTGCTGTCCGTCGAGATGCGCCGCCCGAGCGGCCGCCAACGCTTGTTCGATGACCGGCTCACCGCGCGAAAGTGCCAACGGGTCCAGTTGATAGGCGGGCCGTTCATCCGCGAGCCAGGCAGCTACCTGTCGTTGCGTTGCCCGTGATCCGCTGCCGGCCAATACCACCGCAG